>CAZNMK010000218.1:0-5165 GCA_964574045.1 uncultured Roseovarius sp.
GGCGCGGTTGTTGCCGAGGTGGCACGCTTGTCCATGACTGCGTCGCGCCGGCTCCAACTGGCCGCCGAAGGAACCCAGTCGATCGGCATTGTTCTGCGCCGGTGGCGCAGACAGACCGAAACCGCCGATTTCGGCCAGCCTACCGCCGCGATGACGCGCTGGCGCGTGTCTGCGCTGCCATCGACTGCATTGCCGGTGCCCGGCGTCGGCAGGCATCGCTGGCTTGTTGAACTCATTCGCGCCCGTGCGGGCGAGAGCGCGGATTTCGAACTGGAGGCATGCGATGCAGCGGGTCGTCTCGCTCTTCCTGCCGACCTGGTCCACCGACCGGGCGCGGCGGAAGGCTGGCAACGCGGCGCCTCCGGTTGCGGCGCCGCTCATCCTGGTTGGCCGGGAAGGAAACCGGCGTGTCGTGATGGCGGCGGACGCCGCGGCGCTGGCCGCCGGCATTCGCCCAGGAATGCCGGCGACGAAGGCGCAGGTGCTGGTGCCCGGCCTTGTCTCGCAGAATGCCGATCCTGCGTCGGATGCCGAGGCGCTGGAACGGCTCGCGGTCTGGGCGTTGCAGCGTTTCGCGCCGATTGCCGCCGCCGATCCGCCGGACGGCATCGTCATCGACACCACCGGCGCCGATCATCTGCATGGCGGCGAGCAGAGCATGCTGGAGACGCTGATCGGCCGGCTCGCCATGTCGGGCGTCGCCGCACGCGCAGCCCTTGCCGATAGCTGGGGGGCCGCTTACGCGCTCGCGCGTTTTGCCAGCGAACCTGTCACCGTGGCAACGCGGGGACATGGCACGGCGCCGATCGAGGCCTTGCCGCTCGAAGCCCTCCGGTTGCCAGCCCTCATGGTGGCCGATTTGCGCGTGCTCGGCTTCGAGCGCATCGGCGACCTGCTGGCGCAACCCCGCGCGCCGCTCACCCTGCGCTTCGGCCCCGAACTCGGACGCCGACTCGACCAGGCATCCGGCATGCTGTCGGAACCGATCGAGCGGGTGCAGTCGCCCGATCTCATCGAGGTCCGCCGCGCCTTCGCCGAGCCGATCGGTGCGGCCGAGACCATTGCCCGTTACATCGGCAAGCTGGTCGGACAGCTCTGCGAGGCATTGGAGGCACGCGGTCTCGGCGCCCGCCGGCTCGATCTCCTGTGCCAGCGGGTCGACAACCGAGCAGAAGTAGTTCGGGTCGGCATGGCCGTTCCCGTCCGGGATGCGAAGCGCCTGACCCGGCTTCTCTGCGACAAGATCGAAACCATCGACCCCGGCTTCGGCATCGAGGTGATGGTCCTTGCCGCCACCATAACCGAGCCGCTGGAATGCCGACAATCGGTCAGCACGCTGATCGAGGAGGAAACACCGGACGTCACCGGCCTTGTCGATACGCTGATGAACCGCGTCGGCGAGCGCGCCATCTACCGCCTTGCCCCTGTCGCAAGCGACGTACCGGAGCGCGTGGTCTGCCGGATACCGGCGGCGGCTCCGGAGACCGGAGCGACCTGGCCCGATCACTGGCCGAGGCCGTCGCGCCTGCTGCCCCGGCCCGAGACTATCGAAACCGTCGCTCTTCTTCCCGACCATCCGCCGGTGTCCTTCACCTGGCGCGGTGTGCGGCGGCGGGTAAAACGCGCCGATGGCCCCGAGCGGGTCTTCGGCGAATGGTGGAAACGCGACGCGGAGTCGATCGCCGTGCGCGACTATTTCCGCGTCGAGGACGATGCGGGCGAACGCTACTGGATCTACCGCGCCGGCGACGGCGAGGACGCGGCGACGGGCTCGCACCGATGGTTTCTTCATGGGGTCTTCGGATGACCGCACCCCGCTATGCCGAACTGCAGGTCACCTCGCATTTCTCTTTCCTGCGTGGCGCCTCGTCCTGTGACGAGCTCTTCGGTCAGGCCGCCGCGCTCGGCATCGAGGCGCTCGCCGTCGTCGACCGCAATTCGCTGGCCGGAATCGTGCGCGCCCACGAGGCGGCCAAAGCCACGGGCATTCGCCTCGTTGTCGGTTGCCGGTTCGAGCTCGTGGACGGCATGTCGGTGCTCGTATATCCGACGGACCGGCCGGCCTATTCGCGGCTCTGCCGTCTGCTTTCGCTCGGCAAAGGCCGAGCCGGTAAGGCGAAGTGCCATCTCGAATGGGCGGATCTCGTCACTTACGGAGACGGTCTCATCGCGGTGTTGGTGCCCGATCGCGCCGATGACGAATGCGGATTGCGGCTCAGGCGCCTGCGTGATGCCTTCGGCGATCGCGCCTATCTGGCGCTGTCCCTCAGGCGGCGGCCCAACGACCAGCTCCGGCTTCACGAACTCGCCAATCTCGCCGCGCAGATGCGGGTGCCGACCATCGTCACCAACGATGTGCTCTTCCATGAGCCGGGCCGCCGCGTCCTGCAGGATGTTGTCACCTGCATCCGCCACAACGTCACCATCGACGATCTCGGCGACCGGCGCGAACGCCATGCCGACCGCTATCTCAAGCCGCCAGAGGAAATGCACCGGCTGTTCGGCCGCTATCCCGAAGCCCTGGCGCGAACCATCGAGATCGCCGAACGCTGCCGGTTCTCGCTCGACGAACTCGCCTATCAATATCCCGAGGAGCGGGACGATCCGGACCTGACCCCGCAACAGACGCTCGAACAGCTCACCTGGGCCGGCGCTGCGGAGCGCTATCCCGAAGGCTTGCCCGACAGCGTGCGCGCCACGATCGGGCATGAACTCAGGCTGATCGAGAAGCTGGACTATGCCCCTTACTTCCTCACTGTGAACAGCATCGTCCGCTTCGCCCGCTCGCGCGACATTCTCTGCCAGGGCCGCGGCTCGGCCGCCAACTCGGCGGTCTGCTATGTTCTCGGCATCACCTCGATCGATCCGGACCGGAACGATCTGCTCTTCGAGCGCTTCGTCTCGGAGGAACGCCGCGAGCCGCCAGACATCGATGTCGATTTCGAGCATGAACGCCGCGAAATCGTCATGCAGTGGGTGTTCGACACCTATGGCCGCGATCATGCCGCGCTCTGCTCGACCGTGATCCGCTATCGCACAAAGGGCGCGCTGCGCGACGTCGGAAAGGCGCTCGGCCTGCCCGAAGACCTCATCAGGACCCTTTCAGGCCAGGTCTGGGGCTGGTCGGAGGACGGCGTTGCCGAACGCCATCTCAAGGAACTCGATCTCAACCTTGCCGACCGACGCCTGAAACTCACGCTCGATCTCGCGCGCCAGCTCATGGGCGCACCGCGGCATCTGTCCCAGCATCCCGGCGGCTTCGTCCTCACCCATGACCGACTCGACGACCTCGTACCGATCGAACCGGCCGCCATGGCCGACCGGCAGGTGATCGAATGGGACAAGGACGATATCGACGCGCTGCGTTTCATGAAGGTGGATGTCCTCGCTCTCGGCATGCTCACCTGCATGAAGCGCGGTCTGGATATCCTGGCCGAGCACAAGGACATCCGGCTCGATCTCGCCACCATCCCGGCCGAGGATCCGCGCACCTACGCCATGGTCCGAAAGGCCGACACGCTCGGTACCTTCCAGATCGAATCGCGCGCGCAGATGTCGATGCTGCCGCGTCTTAAGCCCCGGACCTACTACGATCTGGTGGTACAGGTCGCCATCGTCCGCCCCGGCCCGATCCAGGGCGACATGGTGCATCCCTATCTGCGCCGTCGCGAAGGTCTCGAACCCGTCCACTATCCCAAGCCGGAACTGGAAAAGGTGCTCGGCAAAACGCTCGGCGTGCCGCTGTTTCAGGAACAGGCCATGCGGGTGGCTATCGAATGCGCGGGATTCACGCCAGGCGAGGCGGACATGCTGCGCAAATCCATGGCGACCTTCAAGCACACCGGCGGCGTCTCGGCCTTCAAGGACAAGCTGGTCTCCGGCATGGTCGCCAATGGCTATGACGTGGACTTTGCCGAACGCACCTTCAAGCAGCTCGAAGGCTTCGGCTCTTACGGATTTCCGGAAAGCCACGCAGCCTCTTTTGCACTGATCGCCTATGCTTCCGCCTGGCTCAAATGCTGGCATCCGGATGTCTTCTGCGCCGCTCTGCTCAATTCCCAACCCATGGGGTTTTACGCACCGGCCCAGATCGTCCGGGACGCGCGCGACCATGGCGTCGAAATCCGCCCGGTCTGCATCAACGCCTCCCGCTGGGACTGCACATTGGAGCCGACGGATGACGACATGCGTTTCGCCGTCCGGCTCGGCCTGCGACGGGTGAAGGGGCTCGCCAACGCGGATGCCGCCACGATCACCGCCGCGCGCGCCGACCGGCCCTTCGTCTCCGTCGACGATCTCTGGAAACGCGCCGGCGTCCCGGTCGCTGCCCTCACGCGGATCGCCGAAGCCGATGGATTCGGTTCGGCCTTCGGCCTCGCCCGCCGCGAAGCGCTATGGGCGATCAAGGCGTTGCGCGACGAACCTCTTCCCCTCTTTGCGGCCGCCCCCGCGCGCGAGGATGGAGCGGGGGCCGAGTGCGACGAACCCCGGGTTGCGCTTCGGCCGATGACGGCCGGCCGAGAGGTGGTGGAGGATTATGGCCATCTCGGCCTGTCCCTGCGCAACCACCCAGTCGCGTTTCTGCGAAGCGATCTGGCTGCGCGCAAGATCGTGACCTGCGCCGAGGCGATGGCGGCGCGTGATGGCCGCTGGCTGGAAGCCGCAGGCGTCGTGCTGGTCCGGCAACGGCCGGGAAGTGCCAAGGGCGTCATGTTCATCACCCTCGAAGACGAGACCGGCATTTCCAATCTCGTCGTCTGGCCAAAGGTTTTCGAGGCAAACCGCCGAACAGTGCTCGGTGCGCGCATGATGGCAGTGCGCGGCCGCATCCGACGCGAGGGTGAAGTTGTTCATTTGGTTGCCCAGCGTTTGACCGATCTGTCGGCGGACCTTGCCAGTGTTGGCGCGCGCGATGAAGCCTTTCCGCTTCCTCATGGGCGGGGTGACGAAGTGCACCATGGAGGACCTGCGCTCGATCCGCGAAGCCTGCCGCCCAAAGGTTTGCGCGCGCGAAACCTCGTCGATCCCTACGGCCACATCAGCGAAATCAAGCCAAAGACGCGAGACTTCCGTTAGGTCCGATGCCCACGCCCTAGATCACCGGCCGGAAAACCTGAATCATCTCCTGTCCCTGTTCCGCCCGGCGGCACCGCCGGGCAGCCCCA
>CAZNMK010000219.1:0-5142 GCA_964574045.1 uncultured Roseovarius sp.
CGCAACCCCGTTGGTCTTTTTCCGAAGCATGTTCTCATCTCCTCCCGAGCGCGCTCACAGAGCTGGCTGGGTACTAAGGTTATCCGCCGGCAGTCGGGCCATTCGCAACCGGTCGCCGGCAGGTCGGGGTGACAGGGTCCGGGTTCAGAACCGGGCGCTGTCGTAGTAGGCGCGCGTATGCGCGGTGTCCTGCATCCGCTCGGATGCCGGGTCGGGCTCGGCGGCCTCGGCCGGCCCCGCCGCCACTGTGACGACCGCGACCGCGGGCGCGCCGGTTGCGGCCAGTTTCAGAAAATCGCGGCGGCCGGGATTCCTGATCGTGCCGTCCTCGGTTTTCCCCTTCATGAGAGCCTCCTCTCTCCTTGTGGCGGATGACCGCCGGTTGTGCGCGGGGCCCGCACTCAGGCCCCGCTCATCCTAAACGCCTCGGTCTCGATCTCCAGGAACGCCCGGCCGACCGCGCCGACCGGGGCATAGAGAACCGAATTCCGGGCCGCCTCGAGATCCGAAAAGAAGTGTCCGGCCCAGGGGCCGACATGCTTGTTGAAAAAGGTCTTCTGATCCGCCAGAGGCGCGGGCGTGCCATGCCGGCCGGTGATCAGGCTGGCCATGATCTCCATCAGCGAGGCGATGTTGTCCTCGGGCTCGAACACGCCGGGCGCCCGCGTCAACCCGCGCGCGGCCATGTCGCGGCGCAGGCTGGCCAGCGGTTTCTCGTTCAGGAACCCGGTCAGATAGTAGCTGGCATAGGGTAACAGCTCCCCTCTCCCCAGGCCGATGAAGAGCGCGTTGAACTCGCGTTCCGCCCCTTGCGGGCTCATGTGCCGGGCGACCCGCGCCAGCGCCCCGATGGCGGTGCCCAGCGGCGTGTCGTCGCCCTCCAGCGCGGCGGTGCGCTGCAGCACGTCCCGGTCCGGCGGCGCCCGCAGCACCAGCCCGAGGAAATCGTAGAGATCGGCCCTGAGACGATCCTCCTCGGCGATCGCGGGCGGCGGGGTGCGGGTTTGCGTGGTGTCCATCGCGGTCTCGGTTTCGGTCATGTGGCGCCTCCGGGCCGGTCGTCGGGCCGGTCGCGAGGCCCGTCCGGAAAGCGGAACCGCATCCGCCGACTCGGGGGCGCGAAGCCGGCGACTTCGTCTTCCGGCATCCCGGCGGCATCGGGCTCGGCGGCTGCCTGGTCAGTCGTTTCGCCAGCCACGTCGGCGGGCACTTCAGCAGACGCCTCGGTGACCGCCTCGGCGACGTCCCCGGGAGCGCGGCCCCCGGCTTCGTCGCCGTCAACGGCATCGGCGGCGACTTCCCGGACACGTGCCACCATGCCCCGGCCCACCTGATAGGCTGTCTGAAGACCCTCGATCACGGTGGCGCTGTCGGTGTAATCCTCGCCGTAATCGAGCAGTCCGTCAAGGTTGGCCAGCGCGGCGTTGCTGCGCCACAGCCGCCGCAGCGCGCGCCGGCGGATGCGCTCGGGCACCGCGCGGGCCATGAAGGCGCCGAAATCGTCGCCGGGTTCCAGCGTGTCGGGGTCGGGCAGGCCCAGTTCCTGCAGGATTTCGTCGTCGCTGCGCGCCTCGAGTTCGCGCTCGCGCTCGGCGCGCTGACGGGCCTCGACGGCGTGCTCATCGGCCGCCGCCTCCTCGCGGACGCGGGCCTTGCGGCGGCTCCAGAAATCCTCTGCCCGGCTCAATGCTCTCGCTCCTTGCGCATCTGGCGGGGCGAACGGTAGACATCGCGCATCTGGCTGATGCGCGGGTCGCCCACACCGTCCTGCGAGCGGTCGACATCGACCTCGTCGCGCTTGCGCTTGCGAAAGGTCTCGTCGCTGCGGTTGGCCTCGGCGAAACGCGCCACCCAGTCGCGCAGCGACGGCGGCATCGGGATCTTCTCGACGATGTCCTCGGCGCTGTCGGCGTAATCCTGCGCCTCGTAGGGCGAGGCGGTGATCAGCGCCACGTCATAGGGCCGCTCGGCCGTCCCGGTCTCGCGCAGCAGCACATAGACCGACGGCACCCGCGCCCCGAGTCCGTGCAGATAGGCCTCCGCCTCGGCCGCGTGCAGTTCCAGTTCGGGCGTGGCGGCGTGGTAGAGGGTGCAATCGCCCTCCTCGCGCAGCACGCGCCAGTCGGCGGGGTCGGCATCGGGCAGCACCGCCGCCGCTTTCCACGCCCAGCGCGCCCAGCGCGTGACGCCCGGCGACCGCTGGACCACGACACCGACCGGCATCGTCACGGATCTCGGATTGCGTTCGTACAATCTCTTCTTCCCTGCTGTTTCTCCACACTGATACGGAATGCCGCAGTATTCAAAGGAAAACATGTAAAGATGCACTTGTCACGCATCTTTCCGGACATTTTGGGGCGCCCCGGCGGCGAAACCGATACGCCATCGGTCAACCTGTCCGACATCGAACCGGACAGCGCCGCCCGAGGCCGCCCAGGGGCATGACCGCGCAACTCGGATACCGCCAATGCATGTTTGCGCTCGGTACGAATCACGCCTACTCTTTTTTCCGGCCAATATGCCGGCCCCGGCCGGACCGCATCCAAGGGGGGATTCGCGAATATATGGGTAAGCGTCTGATTTTATGCGATTGTTCTGGCACCCAGCCGCTCGATACCGCCGCCATCGAGGACGCGACCGGGCTGACCTGCAGCAAGGTTCACACCGCGCTCTGCACCGACCAGATCGCCCAGGCGGCCGAGGCCATCGCCACTGGCGACGCCATCGTCTGCTGCCGCCAGGAACAGCGCCTGTTCGAGGCGCTGGCGGCCGAAATCGGGGCGCCCGACCCGGCCTTTGCCGATCTGCGCGATCGCGCCGGGTGGTCCGACGACCCCCGGTCGAAACTGCCCAAGATGGCCGCGCTCCTGGCCGAGGCCGCGCTGCCCGCAACCCCGGCCAAGAGCGTCGACGTGATCTCCGAGGGGCTGTGCCTGATCGTCGGCCATTCCGATGTGGCGCTGCCGGCGGCCCGCCGCCTGCAGGATGTCCTCGGCGTCACGGCGCTCTTGACCGACGAGGCCGAACCGCCCGTCGAGCGCGGCTTCGACACGATCCGCGGCCGGCTGAAACGCGCCGCCGGGACGCTGGGGGATTTCGCGGTCAGGATCGACGAATTGCGGCAGGTCGACCCCACCGGGCGCGGCGCGCTCGGCTGGACCGCCCCGCGCAACGGCGGCACCAGCCAGTGCGACATCATCCTCGATCTTTCCGGCGGCGCGCCGCTCTTTCCCGCCCCGGCCAAGCGCGAGGGCTATCTGCGCGCCGATCCCGGCAGCATCCACGCCGTGGCCGATGCGGTGCTGGAGGCGTCGCAGCTCGTCGGCACCTTCGAGAAACCGCTCTATGTCGCGACCACGCCCGGCCTCTGTGCCCATTCCCGCGCCGGGCAGACCGGCTGCACGCGCTGCCTCGACATCTGCCCCACCGGCGCGATCCTGCCCGATGGCGATCACGTCGCGGTCGACGCGATGATCTGCGCCGGCTGCGGCGCCTGCTCGGCGGTCTGCCCGTCGGGCGCGATCAGCTATGACGCACCGCCGCCCGAGACGCTTTTCCGCCGCATCCACACGCTTGCCTCGGCCTATCTCGACGCCGGCGGCGAGGCGCCGCGCCTGCTGGTCTGCGACCGCGATTTCGGCACCGAGATGATCGCGCTTGCCGCCCGTTTCGGCCGCGGGCTGCCCGCCGACACGATCCCGCTGGAGGTGGACGCGTTGTCGGGTTTCGGCCATGCCGAGATGCTGGCGGCGCTGGCGGCGGGCTTTGCCGGGGTGTCGGTCCTGCTGGCGCCCACCACCGAGCGCGACGCGCCCGAGCGCGAACTGGCGCTGGCCACCGCCATCGCCGGCGAGGGGCGCATCCGGATGCTGGACATCGCCGACCCCGACGCGCTGTGCGAGGCGCTGTATACCTCTGACGAGCCACCCCCGCCCTGCGTCGAGCCGGTCCTGCCGATGGGCAGCCGGCGGCAGGTGGCGCGGCTGGCGGCGCGGGCGCTGCGCCCCGACCAAGAGGTGCTGCCCCTGCCCGCCGGCGCGCCCTACGGCGCGGTGCTGGTCGACACCGACGCATGCACGCTCTGCCTCAGTTGCGTGTCTCTCTGCCCGTCGGGGGCGCTCGTCGACAACCCCGATCTGCCGCAGCTGCGCTTTCAGGAGGACGCCTGCCTGCAATGCGGCCTGTGTTCCCATGTCTGCCCGGAAAACGCCATCGCCTACGCGCCGCGGCTCGACCTTACCGACGCCGCGCTGGGGCAGCGCGTGCTGAACGAGGAAGAGCCCTTTGCCTGTGTCGAGTGCGGCGCGCTCTTCGGGGTGAAATCGACCATCGAGCGGATCACCGAAAAGCTGGCGGGCAAGCATTCGATGTTCGCCGATCCGGCGCGCGCGCGCCTCATCCAGATGTGCGACGACTGCCGGGTCAGGGCGCAGTACCATTCGGCCGACAACCCCTTTGCCGGTGGCGAGCGCCCGCGCGTGCGCACCACCGACGACTATCTGAGCAAGCGCCGGGATCACTGATGAACGAGCGGCCCGCCCAGATCGGCCGGCGTCAGCCCGGCCACGTAGGCCAGTATGTCGTCGAGCTCGGCCGGCGTGATCGCGACCGGCACGATGGGCGGTGGCCGGTCGATGGCAAAGGGTTCGGTCACGCCCGCGACCTGGGTAAAGGAGGGATGCGGGTTGCGCACGTAGAATATCTGGAATCGCGTGTCCCAGTCCGCCAGCGCCCTGAGCGCAAAGAAGGACGGCGTCGACCCGATGGAGGTATCGCCCGCGTCGCGCGTGACGACATGACAGCGGCCGCAATGCGCCCGCGACAGCGTCAGGCCGCGCACGTCATCGCCGTGGAATTCCGCCGGCGCCTCCTCTGTCTCGGCGGCGGCGGGGGGGGCAAAGGGCGCGGCGCCGTCGACCTCGAACGCGGCAATGGTGCGATGCCCGATCTCGGATGTCAGCCAATCGGCGAACCGCGCCGCGCCGGCATGGTCGCGGTCGCGGATGCGCATGTGCCAGGTCTGCCCCTGGCCGGTGAACACCGCCCTGCCCCCGCCCCCGGGGCCGAGGTCGATATGGGCCTCGTCCCCGGCACCGACCAGTTCGATCCGCACCCCGGTCTTGAGCGAAAAGCGCGGCAGCA
>CAZNMK010000220.1:0-635 GCA_964574045.1 uncultured Roseovarius sp.
TTCGACCTGCTCGGAGAGGGTTTGGTGTTTTTTCTTCAGTTCCTCGACATGCGAACCCAAGCTCATTGGCCGTCTCCTCTCAATATCTGCCATGCAATACCAACGTAGTCAGTGCACCACAGATTTGCAATTCTGTCACGCCGCATTCGCAGCATGCCTAGCGGGCGAAACGTCCTGAATTGTCCGCAAGTCAGCCGGGAAAGGGCAGCGCGCCGCCGTCACGCAGGACCGAAGCCGTTGCCGGCGTGTAGTTTTCCCGGTCGCCGTCATGGGCCGCCCCGGCGTGCAGAAGCCAGCCGTCGTGCAGGCGGAACCCGGCCCGCCCGCCCTTGCGCGCGCGCATCAGCACCCGGCCGGCATCGCGCCCGCGGCGCGCGATGAGCGGCAGCACCTCGATGCTGCCCAGGTGCCGCGCCGCATGGGTCAGCAGGTCCGGCAGGCGCTCGGCCGCCTGGATGATGCTGACATGCCCGCCGGGGGCACAGCGGCGCGCCGCCTGCGCCACCCAGTCGGCCAGAGGCGTGACCTCGCTCAGCGCCGCCTCGCGCCCCGGATCGGCGGCCGCCGTTCGGCGGGCGCGGTCGAAATAGGGCGGGTTGGCGACGTAGGTCGAGCTGTCATCCCAGCTGTAGGTC
>CAZNMK010000220.1:645-5121 GCA_964574045.1 uncultured Roseovarius sp.
TGGCGATGACATGGTCGAACCGGCGTTCGCGCAGGCCGGCCGGCATCATGGCCAGATCGCCGACAACGACCTCCAGCCCGATGCCGTTCTCGACGCCGTTGCGGCGCGCGAGATCGGCATAGGAGGGCTGGCGTTCCAGCCCTGTCAGGCGCAGCCCGGGCACCCGCCGGCCGAGGCAAAGCACCGCCACCCCGGCCCCGCAGCCCAGTTCGAGCACGCTCTGCCCCTGCCGCGCGGGCACCGCGGCGGCCAGCAGCACCGGATCGACGCCGGCGCGATAGCCGCGCGCCGGCTGCCAGATGCGCAGCCGGCCGCCGAGAAACCCGTCGCAGGTCAGCTGACCCGTATCGTGCTCATCCCGCGTCATCCACGTCGATCCCGTTGTCGCGCAGCGTGCGCACCGCCGCGGCGTGATCGGCGTCCGCGACCATGATGCGGCGCGGAAAAACGCCGATGGAGCCCTCCAGCACGCTCATGTTTACGTCCATTTCAAAGCAGTCTATACCCTCGCCCTGAAGCAGCGCCTTGGCAAAGGCGATCGCGGTCGGGTCATTGGTGCGCAGCAGTTGTTTCATGGCCAAGGCTTACGGCGGCGGGGGCCGGTTTGTCGAGCCACAGGGTGCTGGGGAGAGCAATGGGATTGGATAACGCCGCGACCAAGCCGCACGAGGCGTTGGCCGAGCGTCTGTCGGAACGGATGGACGCGGTCAACACCCTCATCCGCGAGCGCATGGCCTCGCGCCACGCCCCGCGCATCCCCGAGGTAACGGCGCACCTGGTCGAGGCCGGCGGCAAGCGACTGCGCCCGATGCTGACGCTGGCCACGGCCGAGATGTGCGGCTATGACGGCCCCTTCGACGTGCATCTGGCGGCGACGGTCGAGTTCATCCACACCGCGACGCTCCTGCATGACGATGTCGTCGACGAAAGCAGCCAGCGCCGCGGACGGCCGACCGCCAACCTGCTGTGGGACAACAAGTCGAGCGTCCTGGTCGGCGACTACCTCTTTGCGCGCGCCTTTCAGCTGATGGTCGAGCCCGGCTCGCTCAAGGTGCTCGACATCCTGTCGAACGCCGCCGCCACCATCGCCGAGGGCGAGGTGCTGCAGCTCAGCGCGGCGCGCGACCTTGCCACCGGCGAGGACGTCTACCTGCAGGTGGTGCGGGGCAAGACGGCGGCGCTGTTTTCGGCCGCAACCCGCGTCGGCGGCGTTCTGGCCGGCGTGGACGAGGACACCGAGCGCGCGCTCCACGACTATGGCGACGCGCTGGGCATCGCCTTTCAGATCGCCGACGATCTGCTCGACTACCAGGGCGATGCGACCGCCACCGGCAAGAACGTGGGCGACGATTTCCGCGAACGCAAGCTGACGCTGCCGGTGATCAAGGCGGTGGCCGGCGCCAGCGGCGAAGAGCGCGCATTCTGGCAGCGCACGATCGAAAAGGGCGACCAGCGCGAGGGCGATCTCGACCGGGCGCTGGCGATCCTCGACCGCCACGACGCCCTGGCACGTACCCGCGACGACGCGTCCGGCTGGGCCGAGCGGGCCAAGGCGGCGCTGGCGCCGCTGCCCGAACACCCGGTGCGGCGCATCCTGACCGATCTGGCCGACTACGTGGTCGCGCGGGTCGCCTGAGGCTCAGCCCGGACGCCCCGGCGCGTTGAGCCGCACCGCTGCCACCCACCAGCCCGGAAACGCCTCGGCCAGCCGCCCGGCGGCCGATCCGGCGGTCTCGGCATCCTGGTAGAGGCCGAAACAGGTACCGCCCGAGCCCGACATCCGGGTCATCTGGCATCCGGGCGTCTTTTGCAGCGTCTCGAAAACCTGTCCGATCACCGGCTCGGCCTCGATCGCGGGCGCCTCCAGGTCGTTGCGCTGCCGGCGCAGCCAGTCGATCAGGTCGGCGGCGCCATGAAAGGACGGTATCCGTTCGGGCATCGCCGGATTCCGCTTTTGCCTCAGCCCCGCGAACACCTGCGAGGTCAGAACGGGCAGCTTGGGGTTGACCAGAACCGCGTCGAGCGCCGGCAGTCCGGGTTGCGGCGCGACGGTGTCGCCGACGCCGGTGACGCGCGCCGAGCGTCCCAGCATGCACAGCGGCAGATCGGCGCCCAGTGCGATGCCGTCGCCCGGCACCGGCCGGCCGGCGAAGCCCGCCAGCACCCGCAGCGTCGCCGCCGCGTCGCCCGACCCGCCGCCAAGGCCGGAGGCGACCGGCAGGTGCTTTTCCAGCACGATGTCGGCGCGCACCCCGGTCAGGCGCGCGGCACGCAGCACCAGGTTGCCGTCATCGACCGGCACGCCGTCGGCCATCGGCCCCTCGACCGTCAGGCGATGATCGCCGGGCAGGGTAATGCGCAACCGGTCGCCGATATCGGCAAAGACGGCCAGCGAATCGATCAGGTGATAGCCATCCTCGCGCTGGCCGGTCACATGCAGCGTCAGGTTGACCTTGGCCGGAACGAAGGCCTCAACGACCGTCATCGGCGACCTCCAGCGGCGGCGCGCCTTCGTCCTGCAACACCGCGTCGAGCCCGACCTCCAGCTTGCGGCGGATGCGGGCGGGGTCGATATCGGGTGCGGGCTTTTGCTCGTCGACGAAAGACAGCGCGCGTCGCCACTGGAAACGGGCCTCGTTGCGCCGGCCCACGGCCCACAGGACATCGCCCAGATGGTCGTTCACCACCGGATCGACCGGCATCAGTTCGGCGGCGCGCTCCATATGGCCCACGGCCTCTTCGTAGCGGCCCAGCCGGAACAGCACCCAGCCCAGGCTATCGACGATATAGCCGCTGTCGGGCTGGCGCTCGACGGCGCGTTCGATCATGCCCAGCGCTTCGTCCAGCTTGATCTGCTTTTCGACCAGCGAATAGCCGAGATAGTTCAGCACCTGCGGATTGTCCGGGTTGATTTCCAGCGCGCGGCGGAAATCGGCCTCGGCCTTATCCCAGACCCCGAGGCGCTCAAAGCAGATCGCCCGCGCGTAGTGGATGAACCAGGTTTCGGGCGCGTCGTCCGAGAACCTGTCGAGCGCGCGGTCATAGGCGGCCGCGGCGTCCTTGAACCGTTCGAGCTGACGATAGAGATCGCCCAGCGCCACATGCACCATCGCCATTTCGGGATCGCGGCGCGCGAGCTGTTCCAGCACCTCGACCGCGGCATCGGCCTTGTCCGCCCGGCGCAGCGCCTCGGCGCGCCCCATCTCGGCGGCGGGAAAGGCGGGGTGATCGCGCGGCACGGATTTGTAGGCGGCCTCGGCCAGGTCGTACTGGCGCAGGGTTTCGAACAGCTCGGCACTCATCATCACCGCGTCGACATGGGCGGGGTTGAGGTATTCGGCGATGCGCGCGTAAAGCAGCACGTAATCGCTGCTGGTATCCGGCATGAGCGCGCGGCCGAGGGAATAATAGACCTCCGCCACCCCGTCCCGGGCGCCCGAGATCAGGCTGAACGGCATGGTTTCGCCCTCTGCCAGGCGGTCGCGCAGCCGGTTGACCTGCGGGTCCGCGTCGGCGCCGAACACATCGTCGATCATCGCCACCGCCTCTTCGTGGCGGCCGAGCTGGGCGAGGATTTCCGCCCAGGCCAGGGCCCCGCGGCGGGTGCGCTGCATCGGGCCGTCGGATTCGCCGGCAAAGATGCGCTCGGCGGTTTCGAAATCGCCGACCGAGGCCAGCGCCAGCGCCTTGTGATAGATGGCGAAGCCGCGCAGGCCGCGGTCGTCGGCGACATCGTCGAAGCGCTTCAGCGCCTCGCGCATGTCGCCCTTGCCCAGATAGACCCAGGCCGCGATCAGCCCGTCGGCCAGCGAACCGATGCCGCGCTCGCGCCCGATGCGGTCGAGAACGGCGTCATAATCGCCGCGCTTCACCTCGTCGGCCATCAGCGTCATGAACGATATCTGGCTGAGCAGCCCGTCGTCTTCGATCTTGCCCGCGATGGGCAGCGCCCGGTCGATCCGGCCCAGCGAAACCAGCGCCACCACCGCGCTTTCCAGGATGGCGGGGTTCGCCGGGTCCTCGGCCAGGGCCTTGGTGAAATACTCCGCCGCGGCGACGTAGTCCTTGTTCAGGCTGGCATGGCGGGCGGCGAGATAGGCGCCCACCGCCTCGTCGGCGCGGGCAGGCACGGCGAGGGCGGCGGCAAGGATGAGGGCCGAAAGGGATGCGCGTTTCACGTGAAGGGGCCTGCTTCCTGGTGTCTTGTCGCGCGCAGGTTAGACCGCGCCGCCCGGCAACGCAATCGCGGGGCGGGCGCGGCGCCCGCGCACCGGCGCCACCCCGCCGCCGGCGTCACATGTTGGGGTAATTGGGCCCGTCGCCGCCCTGGGGCGTGGTCCATGTGATGTTCTGGGCCGGGTCCTTGATGTCGCAGGTCTTGCAGTGCACGCAGTTCTGGAAGTTGATGACGAAGCGGGCGTCCGCGCCCTCGCCCACCACCTCGTAGACGCCCGCCGGGCAGTAGCGCTGCGCCGG
>CAZNMK010000221.1:0-5120 GCA_964574045.1 uncultured Roseovarius sp.
ACGAACAGCGGAAATCGCACCCCCCGGTGCGCACGAACACCGTCGGCCGGCCGATGAGCGCCCCCTCGCCCTGGATGGTCGGCCCGAATATCTCGGAGATGCGGATCATGTCGCTCACGGCCGGTATTCCGCCCATGTCTTGGGGGTTTCGCTGACGCGCACGGCGCTGGTCTCGGGCCAGCGCGCGGCGCACCAGTCGTAAAGATGCCGCGCCAGCCGCTCGGCGGTCACGCAGTCGTCGCCCAGCACGTCGTTGAGGTGGCGATGATCGAGCCGGTCGTCGATATAGGCCTTGAGCGGCGCCAGCTCGCGATAGTCGCGCACGAACCCGTGTTCGTCCAGCCTCTCGCCGGCCAGTTCGACCGCCACGACGTAGTTGTGTCCGTGCAGCCGCGCGCAGGGGTGGCCCTCGGCGAGCCCCTTGATCTGGTGCGAGGCCGAGAATGCGAATTCCTTGGATATCCGGTACATCACGCGCCCCCTGTCGCCCGGCGCCAGAAATCGGGATCGGCATAGTCGGTGGGGTCGGCCACGCCGGCGAGGTCGAACGCCTCGCGCCGCTCGACGCAGGTGCCGCAGCGCCCGCAATGCAACTCGCCGCCCTTGTAGCACGACCAGGTTTCGGCGAAGGGGGTGCCGTTCAGGGCACCCTCGGCGACGATATCGGCCTTGGAAAGATGCACGAACGGCGCCTCGAGCGCGATCTCGGCCACGCCCTCGAGCGCCGCCGTCTGCATCCGCCGGAAGGCATCGATGAAACCGGGGCGGCAGTCGGGATAGATGAAATGATCGCCGCCATGCACCGCCACCGCCACCGCCCGCGCCTGTCGCGCCGCGGCGAGGCCGAACGCCACCGCCAGCATGATCGCATTGCGGTTGGGCACGATGGTGATCTTCATCGTCTCTTCGGCATAGTGGCCGTCGGGCACCGCGACCTCGTCAGTCAGCGCCGAACCCGCAAGCCCCCGCCCCACGCCGGAAATGTCGACCACCAGATGCCCCACATCGAGCCGCGCAGCACAGGCGGCGGCGTAGTCGAGCTCTTTCACATGCCGCTGGCCGTAGTCGAACGACAACAGCCCGCTAAGCCGTCCCTCGGCCGCGACCTTGTGGGCGAGGGTGACGGAATCGAGCCCGCCCGAACAGATGACGATGGTATCCATGACCTCAAGACCCTTGTTTTGATGACGCGGGTAGGCTGCGACCGCGAGATGCCCATGTAACGCCCGGGCACCGCGATGACAAGGCCCGGCCGGCGATCGCACCCGCGCCGCAGGGTCGGAATTGCGCCGCTTTTCTTGTGCCACCGCATGGCCTATAAGCGGCGCGAACCGCGAGGCAACGACGCTCGCTGCTGGCCGAGGACTGCAATGCCGAAGAAAACCCATGACGACGATGTGGACTTTATCCGCGCGCTGGCGGAACTGCTGAACGCCAACGACCTGACCGAATTGCAGGTCAAGCGCGACTATGGCGAAAACGACAGCCTCAACGTCCGCGTCAGCCGCCGCCAGGAGGTAACGACACAGGTCGTCGCCCACGCGCCGGCCGCGCCCCAGCCCGCGCCTGCCGCCGCGCCGGCGGCGTCCGGCACCCCGGCCGCCGCCGCTGAAACGGCCGAGGATCCGGCCCACCACCCCGGCGCCGTCACTTCGCCGATGGTCGGCACCGTCTACATGCAGGCCGAGCCGGGCTCGCCGCCGTTCGTCTCGGTGGGCGACCAGGTGGCGGAGGGCGACACGCTCCTGATCGTCGAGGCGATGAAGACGATGAACCACATCCCGGCCCCGCGCGCCGGCACCGTGCGGCGCATCCTGGTCGAGGATGGCGCGGCGGTCGAATACGGCGCCCCGCTGATGATCGTCGAGTAGGCAGGGCCATGTTCGACAAGATCCTCGTGGCCAACCGCGGCGAGATCGCGCTGCGCGTCATCCGCGCCGCGCGCGAGATGGGCATCCGCTCGGTCGCGGTGCATTCCACGGCGGACGCGGATGCGATGCATGTGCGCATGGCCGACGAATCGGTCTGCATCGGGCCGGCCCCGTCCTCGGACAGCTATCTCTCGATCCCCTCGATCATCGCCGCCTGCGAGGTGACGGGCGCGCAGGCCATTCATCCCGGCTATGGCTTTCTGTCGGAAAACGCCAATTTCGTGCAGATCGTCGAGGATCACGACATCACCTTCATCGGCCCGCGGGCCGAGCACATCCGCATCATGGGCGACAAGATCACCGCCAAGGAAACGATGCGCGATTTGGGCGTGCCCTGCGTGCCGGGCTCCGAGGGGGGCGTGCCCGACCTGGCGGCGGCGCGGACGCTGTGCGCCGATATCGGCTATCCGGTCATCGTCAAGGCCACCGCCGGCGGCGGCGGGCGCGGCATGAAGGTGGCGCGCTCCGAGGCCGAACTGGAACGCGCCTTCGTGACCGCGCGGTCCGAGGCCAAGGCGGCCTTCGGCAACCCCGACGTCTATATCGAGAAATATCTCGGCCGCCCCCGCCATATCGAGATCCAGGTCTTCGGCGACGGCAAGGGCAAGGCAGTGCATCTGGGCGAGCGAGACTGCTCGCTCCAGCGCCGCCACCAGAAGGTGGTCGAGGAGGCGCCCGGCCCCTGCATCACGGACGAGGAACGCGCGCGCATCGGCGGCATCTGCGCCGAGGCGGTGGCGCGCATAGGCTATGCCGGCGCCGGTACCATCGAATTCCTCTACGAGGACGGCGAGTTCTATTTCATCGAGATGAACACCCGCCTGCAGGTCGAACACCCGGTGACCGAGGCGATTTTCGGCATCGACCTGGTGCACGAACAGATCCGCGTGGCCGAGGGGCTGCCGATGTCGTTCACCCAGGACGACCTGCGGATCAACGGACACGCCATCGAGGTGCGCATCAACGCCGAGAAGCTGCCCGATTTTTCGCCCCGGCCGGGGCGCATCACTCAGTTCCACGCCCCCGGGGGCCTCGGCGTGCGGATGGATTCGGCGCTTTACGACGGCTATTCCATCCCGCCCTACTACGATTCGCTCATCGCCAAGCTGATCGTGCACGGGCAAGACCGGCAGACGGCGCTGTCGCGGCTCGCCCGCGCGCTGGGCGAGCTCATTGTCGACGGGGTCGATACCACGGTGCCGCTCTTTCATGCGCTGTTGCAGGAGGAGGACATCCGCCGGGGCGACTACAACATCCACTGGCTGGAGACATGGCTGGAAACCAACCTCCGGGGATGACCGTTCGGGCCTGGCGGCGGTGAAGGACGACGCGCCCGCCCTCACGCCGCGGCTGCTGCTATCGGCCTATGCGGCGGGCATCTTTCCGATGGCGGAATCGCGCGGGGCATCCGAGGTTTTCTGGGTCGACCCGCGCCGCCGGGGCATCCTGCCGCTCGGGCGGTTTCACATCTCGCGCTCGCTTGCCCGCCGCATCCGACGGGGCGGTTACCGGGCAACGCTGAACGCCGCCTTCGGCGCCGTCGTCGCGGGTTGCGCCGACCGGCCCGAGACCTGGATCAACGACGAAATCGCCCGGCTTTGCGGCGAACTGCACGCCGCCGGCCATGCCCACTCGCTGGAAATCTGGCAGGACGGAGAGCTGACCGGCGGGGTCTACGGCGTGGCGATGGGCGCGGCGTTCTTTGGCGAGAGCATGTTCTCGCGCCGCAGCGATGCCTCTAAACTGGCGCTGGCGCATCTGACCGATCACCTGTGGCGCTGCGGTTTCGTGCTTTTCGACACCCAGTTCCTGACCCCGCATCTGGCCTCGCTCGGCGCTATCGAGATTTCCCGCGCCGATTACCGCCGGCGCCTGCGCGCGGCGCTGGCGAAACCCGCCTCGGTCGGCGCGCGCCCGTTCGATCCGTCGGCTCACCCGGTCCTGCAGCGCAGAACCCAGATGTCATAGCGGGGATGTTCCAGCGCATTCAGCGCCGGGGACGATGCCAGCATCCAGCCCGAGAACAGTTCCTCGCCGGTGGCGGCATCGGCGATAACGAGAAAGGCATAGGCCTCGCCCGCCGGGTCGTCGGCGGGATAGCGGCATTCGTTCAGCCGTACCGTCAGCCGGCCGAATGTGGCCTGCGCGCCCGACGCCAGGTCCAGATCGGTGACGCTGGCGTTGACCTTGTCCAGCCCGCGCAGCAGGGCGCCGGTGCCCCGGGCGATTTCTGCCTCCTGCGCGGCGGCGGCCAGCGGCAGCCCCGCGGCCAGCAACAACCCGGCGGCGGCCCGGCTCATTCCGCCGCGGCCTCTTCGTCGCCGGTGACGAATTTCATCAGCAGCCCGACCAGGCTGACCGACCCTTGGGTGAATTCGATCTCGTCGCCCGGCGACAGATGAAACGGCGAGCCGCCCGGCAGGATTTCGACATAGTTGCCGCCCAGGAGCCCCTCTGACGAGATCGCCACCGCGCTGTCCTCCGGCACGTCGATGCCCTCGCGCACCGAGAACACGGTGGCGGCGCGATAGGTCTGGGGGTCGAGCGCGATTTCCGTCACCCGTCCCACCTTGACCCCGGCCATGCGCACATCGGTACCCACGGTGACGCCATCGGCGCTGCGGAAACTCGCGGTCAGCGCGTATTCCTTCTGCGCCCCGGAGAACCCGGTGACCTGCCCGGCATACACCATGAACCCGGCCGCGACCGCCAGTACTGCGGCGCCGACAAGAACCTCGGTCGTCTGTTCGCTGGACATCGCCTATGCCATCCTCGTGGCGCGCGGCTTCATTCCGGCTGCCACGCCTCGTAATCGCGCCGCTCCGCCGGCCGGACCCGCCGGATCGACCCGGCAGGGGCATAGGCCATCGCCGTCCCGGTAAGGTTTTCCTTGTGCGGCTTTTCCCAGGGCTTGCGCGGCAGCGGCGTCTGGCTCGGCGGCTCGGCAAAGGTGCGGTGCAGCCAGCCGTGCCAGTCGGGGCTGACGCGGCTCGCCTCGGCCTCGCCGTTGAAAATGACCCAGCGCCGCTTGTCGTCGCGGTCGCGGTAAAAGACGTTGCCCTCGTCGTCCTCGCCCACCCGGACGCCTTTGCGCCAGGTGTAGAACTGGGTGTTGAGCGTGGCTCCGTTCCACCATGTCACGGCGCGCAAGAGCGTGTTGAGAAGCCCCATGAAACCCTCCGGTGATCG
>CAZNMK010000222.1:0-5116 GCA_964574045.1 uncultured Roseovarius sp.
TACGAGACGTTGCATTCGCGCGCGCCCCCCCGAAAGAGGCGCTGCGATGCGCAGTTTCCACGATCGCGGACAAGGCACTCAAGGATTTCTTGTCGGGCCGGCATCCATCCCTGTTTTCACAGAGCCTTCCGCTACTTACAGGCCTTCCCGCCACTCCCGGCGCAACGCGCCGCCAAGGATTGTGCGGGATTTCGCACAGCCTCCCGATGCCATTGTGCGGAATTCCGCACATCTCAGCGGCGGTAGTCCTCGGGCCGAATCCCGTAGCGTGCGAGCTTGTCATAGAAGGTCTTGCGCGGCAGTTTCAGCGCCCGCGCGGCCGCCGAGGCATGCCCGTTCTGGCGCGAAAGCGCCGCGATCAGCAACGACCGTTCGACCCGCGCCATCTGGTCTGCGAGTCCCAGATCGGCCCCCGCCATCGCCTCGTCGGGCATGCCCAGCACGAAGCGCATCGCCGCCGACATCAGCGCCCGCGCGTTGCCCGGCCAGTCGCGCGCCATCAGCCGCGCCATGTGATCGGTCGTCACCTCGGGCGCCGGCAACCCGGCCTGTTCGGCGGCCTGGGCGACGTAGTGACCGAAAAGAACGGGAATATCCTCGGGCCGTTCGGCCAGCGAGGGAATGCGCACCGGCGTGACGTCGAGGCGCCAGTAGAGCTCGGCGTTGAAGCGTCCATCCGCGACCTCGGCCCCGAGATCGGCGGTGGACCCCGCGATCAGCCGCGCGCCCGCCCCGCGTTCCAGCCGGTCGAGCAGGGAATACTGCGCATCCGCCGCCAGTGTCTGCACATCGTCCAGAAAGAGGCTGCCGCCCAATGCCGCATCGAGCGCGGCATCCAGCGCGCCGGGTTCGAGCCCGGCACCGTGGCGCTTGACGAACGGCCCGGCGGCGGCGGGCGACATCAGGTGGATGACCTCGGCCACCTTCGACACGCCGGCGCCGGGGGGGCCGGCGACCAGCACCTCGACATCCATCCCCGCCACCGCGCGCACCCGCGCGCGCAGCGCCTCGGCCGGGGCCGAGCTGCCGAAGATCAGCCGCGCCGCCGGATCGCCGGCCTCGAGCCGGGCCTTGAGGCGGCGGTTTTCCAGCACCAGGCGCCGGTTGGCCAGCGCCCGTTGCAGCACCGCAACCAGATCGTCGGGCGCGCACGGCTTTTCCAGGAAATCGAACGCCCCCTGCCCCATCGCCTCGACCGCCATCGGGATGTCGCCCTCGCCCGTCAGCAGGATCACCGGCAGTTCGGGGTCGATCTCGGCGGCGTATCTGAGCAGGTGAAAGCCGTCGCGCCCCGGCATGCGGATGTCGGACAGGATCACGCCGGGAAAGCCGGCGGTGATGTGGTCCTTGGCGGCCACGAACGAGCCGGCGGCGCGCGCGCTGAGTTCGGCCAGTTCCAGCGACTGCATCAGCGCCTCGCGCACGGCGGCATCGTCGTCGACGATCAGCACGTCCACGCTCATGCCGCCGCCTCCTCGGTCCAGGGTTCCAGCTCGACCGTCATCACCGCGCCGCCGCCGGGTGCGTTGGCGCCGCGGATATTGCCGCCAAAGCTCTGCACCAGCCCGTAGGAGATCGACAAGCCCAGCCCCATCCCGTCCTCGCCGCCGGTTTCCTTGGTGGAATAGAACGGGTCGAACATGCGGTCGGGCTCGGCGATGCCGGGGCCGGTGTCGCGCACCGTCACCGTCAGTACCGGCGCGGTTTCGACGCTGATCTCGATACGCTTTTCGGCGCTGCCCGCCATCGCGTCGGTGGCGTTGTTGATCAGGTTGACGAAAACCTGCCCCAGGCGCACCTCGCCGCCCAGCACATGCACGGGATGCGCCGGGCGCCGCCAGTCGACCGTCGCCCCGGCCTGCCGCAGGCGCGGTTCGGTCAGCTCGACCGCGGTGTCGATCACCTGCCCCAGATCGACCCGGCCCATCGGCTCGCTCTCGTTTCGGGCGAATGCGCGCAGGTTGCGGATGATCCGCGCCGCCCGCGCCGCGAGGTCCGAGATACGTTCGAAATTCCGGCCTGCCGCCCGTGCGCGGCCCTTGTCGAGAAACGCCGCGCCGTTGTCGGCGAACTGCCGGATCGCCATCAGCGGCTGGCTGAGCTCGTGGCTGATGCCGGCGCTCATCTGCCCCAGCGCCGACAGCTTGCCGGCCTGCACCAGGTCGTCCTGCGCGCGTTTGAGCGCGGCCTCGGCCTCCTGCCGCTCTGCCACCTCGCGGCGCAGCGCGACGTTGGTCGCCGACAGTTCGGCCGTGCGCGCGGCAACGCGGGTTTCGAGCTCGACATTGGCCCGCGCCAGCGTGCGCCGCCGTTCGGCCAGCAGCAGCAGCACCGCCCCGAAACCCAGGCAGACGGCCGCAAAGACCGTGGCCTGCAGCCAGGCGATACGCCGCGCCGGCGTCGTGTCGAGCAGGGCATGGCCCGTCATCGCGATCACCGGCAGGTCGCGGGCCAGGTGCAGCGCGGCGCGCGGCAGATACCCGCCCCAGTCCATCCGCCAGATTTCGGCATCCCCGTGCCGCGCGATGCCGAACCGGGGCGCCGGTCCGGACGGCGGCGCCAGAACGGCGCCATCCGCGCCGCGTTGCCAGCCCAGGATTTCGGCACGGTTCGACAGAAAGACGCGACCCTCGCGGTCGGTGAAAAAGACCGGCGGCTGCCCGCCGATCCAGTCCCATTCGACCTCGGCGATATCGACGAGGACGATCACCGCCCCGCGCACCCCCCGCGGCCCGAATGCCGGCGCGGCATAGCCGTAGACACGCCGCCCGTCCGGTCCCAGCCGGCCGTAGAAACTGCCCAGCGCGCCGTTCATGGCGCGGCCGAAATAGCGGCTGCCGGCGGGGTTGAGGCCGACCTCGCCGGCGCGCGCGCGCACCTCGCCCGCGGCGTCGGTGTAAAAGAGCGCCAGCGCCCCGCTGCGGTCGGCGGCGGCGCGCAGCACCTCGTCGGCGCGGGCCGAGGCGGTGCCGGCAGCGACCCCGGCAAAGGCCGGATGCGCCGCCAGCAGCACAGCCAGTTCGCGAAAGCGCCGCAGCTCTCCCGTCAGCCGGTCGGATGCCAGCGCCAGGTTGGCCCGCCCCTGCCGGTCGAGCTGACCCAGCCCCTGCAGCCACGCATAGCGCCAGATGCCGCCCGCGCTGGCCGCCACGGCCAGCAGGAACAACGCGATCAACAGCCAGCGGGTGCGGATCATGCCCGTCATGGCGTCAATCTAGCAAGGCCATGGCGGGCTTGACCAGACGACACGCGCGCTCCGGGGCCAGGCTCGTTTCATCGGAACGGTTTCGGACGCCTGAAATGGAAGGGCATGCGACCGCCCGGGCGGGCGCGTGCCCGGCCCGCACGGCGGGCCTGACGGGATGAATTCAACCAGGTGCAGTTTACCCCGATGCACCGAAAAGCGCATCAGCCCCGTGCCGCCGCCACCGCGTCGGCCAGCGGCGCGGCGCCGAAACGCACCGGGTCGGTCACGGGCAGGCCGGTCTCGGCGGCGGTCGCCGCGATCTCGTCCCTGGCCTCGGCCTCGGTCAGCTCGCGGGTATTGAGCGCGATCCCCACCACTTGTGCCCGCGTCAGCGCACCGGCGGCGGCCGCCACCGCCTCGTTCAGCGCGATGACCTCGCCGAGCGGCGGGATGCGGATATCGGCCTCGGAGGTATCGAGCAGCGTCATCCGCGCCCGGTGGCACAGAACCAGCGCGTTGGCGCAGCTGCCGCGCATCAGCGGCAGCGTCGCGGTACTGCCGGGATGCAGAAGCGATCCCTGCCCCTCGACGATCAGGATGTCGCGATGGCCATGTTCCAGCACCATCCGCTCGACCGCGCCGGCGGCGTGGTCGACACGGAACGCATCCAGCGGAATGCCCGCGCCGGTGATCGCGATGCCGCTCTGGCCGGTGGCCAGGAACACCGCGTCGCGCCCGGCCCCGACCAGCGACCGGCAGAGCTCCAGCCCGGCGGTCTTCTTGCCCACCGCCATGTCGGTGCCCACCATCAGCACGCGGGTGTTGGGCAGTTCCGCCGCGCGGGCCATGGCGATGGGCGGCATCGCGTCGGTGGGCGTCCGGATGTCCCATATCCACTGCCCCGGCGCCAGGCGGTCGCCAAGCGCATCGTTCAGCCGGTCATGGAGCCCGTTGACTATGGACAGCCCCGCGCCGATCGCCCGGTCCAGCACCGCCATCCACTCGGGCGGCACCCGCCCGCCCGACGGCGTGGTGCCCAGCACCAGCACCTCGGCCCCCAGCGCCAGCGCCTCGTCGAGCGTGGCGACGATGGGGATGTCGCGGTCGATCCTGCACAGATCGCCGAGCGACCCGCCGACGGCGCGGCTGTCGATCACGCATACCACGGGGTTGCGACCGTAGCGGATGATGCCCTCGGCCATCTTGGCGTTGATGAGGCCCAGCGTCGCCTCGGCGTACAGCGCGATCTTGCTGTCGGGATCAAGCATCGCGCAACCTCCCCCCGTGGCCCGGCCGGTCCTCGGGCAGGGTGATCCCGTCCGCGAACGGCGCGCCGGTGGCGGGATCGGGATCGAGGTTGAGGTGCGAATCGAGGTCGATATGGTCGAAGAGCGCCGCGATCGACGCCCCGGCGGCTATCGAGACCGAACTTTCGCCCATGCAGCCGATCATGGTCTTTAGTCCGTGCGCCCGCGCAGTGGCGACGATCCTCAGCGCCTCGGTGATGCCGCCGCATTTCATCAGCTTGAGGTTCACCCCGTCGACCCGGTCGGCGAAGCTCGGGATGTCGGACGCCATGCGGCAGCTTTCATCGAGATAGATCGGCAGCGGGCGGTCGCGGAAAAGCGCGGGCAGCGCATCCTCGGCGCCGCGTACCAGCGGCTGTTCGACATATTCGGCGCGCCGTTCGGCCAGCCAGCGCATCATCTCGCGCGCGTCCCCGGGCGACCAGCCGCCATTGGCATCGACCCTGAGCGCCACATCCGCGCCGCCCGCCGCCTGCAGCACCGCCTCGTACATCGCCTTGTCGGCCTCGATGCCGGCGGGCGAGCCGAGCTTGATCTTGAGCGCGCGCGCACCCTTTTCCAGCAGCATCGGCACCCGCTCGCGCACCACCTCGGGCGGGTTGATGCCCACGGTCAGCGAGCT
>CAZNMK010000223.1:0-5111 GCA_964574045.1 uncultured Roseovarius sp.
GGTCGGTCTGTCGTTCGACCAGTTCGGCCATGCGGAAATCTCCGAAAACGAGCTGGCTGCCGCCGCCAAGGATGTCGACGGTTTGCGGGCGGCTCTGAAGTCGGCGATCAGCAAGAGCTTCTGATCGCATGATGCCCGGCTTTCGGGCCTGGCCCACGCGGACGCATACCAGCGTGGGCCGCTGCGTGTTCCGGGGACGCGGCGGGCGGTAATCGCGCCTCGGGCGCATTCTTAACAAAACATAATTAAAACGGTCTCTTAGCCGGGTATTGGCAGTGCAACGGATTGACTTTTCATGACCGTTGCCCGTATAGGTTGTGTGCGTGCGAAACAGCCCGGCGCGGGGTTCCGGCGCCGCCCGTCAGCATCGGGCCGGCCGTCCTCGCCGGGCGCATAGAACAGACACGCGGCACGAGCGGGAAGGCATGATTCTGATCACACCTGACGAGGGGCCCACGGGGCTCGGCTCTTCCATCGCGGGCGTCGAACGGCAACTGGCCGACATGCGCGCCGAGCTGGACGAGATCTACGACCGGATAAAGCAGGGCGATCTGGGCGCGCTCAAGGATGCGACTCGGGCCACCGACGAAATCCGGAAATGGTTGAAGATTGCGCTGGATGCGGAGGTGCAGCTTGAAAAACGCAAACTACGCGAAAAGGGAATCGTCCACGATTTCGCCATCGACTTCGATGCCGCGCGGGCTGCGGTGCGCGGCCGCCTGGATCGTCTCCGAGGGGCGGGCGGCGGAGGATGAGTTCCTGTGCGGGCTGGACGAGGGGGCGCTCCTGGCGCTGCCCTATATCTTCGAGTTCTGGGCAATGGAGCACCAGTTGCCGCCCGAGGGCGACTGGCGGGCATGGGTGATCATGGGCGGGCGCGGTGCCGGCAAGACCCGTGCCGGCGCCGAATGGGTGCGCGCGCAGGTCGAGGGCGCGCTGCCGCTCGATCCGGGGCGCTGCCGGCGGGTGGCGCTCATCGGCGAGACGCTCGATCAGGCGCGCGATGTGATGGTCTTCGGCGAAAGCGGCATCCTCGCCTGCTCGCCGCCCGACCGCCGCCCCGAATGGCAGGCGACGCGGCGGCGCCTGATCTGGCCCAACGGGGCGACGGCGCAGATATTCTCGGCGCAGGACCCCGAGAGCCTGCGCGGACCGCAGTTCGACTGCGCCTGGGCCGACGAGATGGCCAAGTGGAAGAAGGCGGGCGAGGCCTGGGACATGCTGCAATTCGCGCTGCGGCTGGGTGAAAATCCGCAGGTCTGCGTGACCACCACGCCGCGCGAGGTCAAGGCGCTCAAGGATCTGCTGGCCCGCGGCAGCACGGTGGTGACGAGCGCGCCGACAGAGGCCAACGCCGCCAACCTGGCGAGGTCGTTTCTCGAGGAGGTGCGCGCGCGCTACGCCGGCACCCGGCTGGGGCGGCAGGAACTGGATGGCGTGCTGGCCGAGGATATCGAGGGTGCGTTGTGGTCCGGCGCGGCGCTCGATGCCTGCCGGATGGCGGCACCGCCCGAACTGGACCGCGTGGTAGTGGCGCTCGACCCGCCGGTGACCGGCGGGCCGAGGTCGGACGAATGCGGGATCGTCGTTGCCGGGGCGGTGACGCGCGGGCCGGTGCAGGACTGGCGCGCCTGGGTGCTGGCCGATTGCAGCGTCAGCGCGGCGAGCCCGGCGGGCTGGGCGGCGGCGGCGATCCGGGCGATGGAACGCTTCGGCGCCGACCGGCTGGTCGCGGAGGTCAACCAGGGCGGCGATCTGGTCGAGGAGGTGATCCGGCAGGTCGACCCGCTGGTGCCGGTGCGCAAGGTGCGCGCGAGCCGGGGCAAGGCCGCGCGGGCCGAGCCGGTGGCGGCGCTCTATGAACAGGGGCGGGTGCATCATTGCGGCGATCTCGGCGCGCTCGAGGAGCAGCTTTGCGCGATGACGGCGCAGGGCTATGCCGGCAAGGGCAGCCCCGATCGGCTGGATGCGCTGGTCTGGGCGCTCAACGATCTGATGATCGAGCCGGCCGCGAAATGGCGCCGGCCGCGGGTGCGCGCGGTCTGATAAAGTTTTTCTAAACCTTTCGCCGTCTCATGCCTCTCGAACGCGGGCAGAGTGCGCTGCTTGCATGAGGCATGGAAACGAGGAGACCCCCGGAGATGATCTTGGATTTCTTCCGTCAGGGCACGGCGGCGCCGGAGCTGCCCGAGCAGAAGGCCAGCGCCACCGGGCCGGTTGTCGCCTGGCATGGTGCCGGCCGCGTGGTGTGGAGCCCGCGGGACACCGCCACGCTGACGAAGACGGGGTTTTCGGGCAATCCGGTGGGGTTTCGCTGCGTCAAGATGGTGGCCGAGGCCGCTGCCGCGCTGCCGCTGGTGCTGCAGGACCGGGCCGAGCGCTTCGCCGAGCATCCGCTGCTGGGGCTCATCGCGCGGCCGAATCCGGCGCAGGGGCGGTCGGAACTCTGCGAGGCGCTTTTCGGTCAGCTTCTGCTGACCGGCAACGCCTATCTCGAGGCCGTGGGCGGTGCCGAGGGGCGGCTGCCGCTGGAGCTGCATGTGCTGCGCTCGGACCGGATGAGCGTGGTGCCGGGGCGCGACGGCTGGCCGGTGGGATATGAGTATGCCGCGGGCGGGCGCAAGCACCGTTTCGAGGTGGGCGAGGGGCCGGCGCCAGTCTGCCACCTCAGGAGCTTTCATCCGCAGGACGACCACTACGGCCTTTCGCCCATGCAGGCGGCGGCGCAGTCGGTGGATGTGCACAACGCCGCGGCGCGCTGGTCGAAGGCGCTCCTGGACAATGCCGCGCGGCCCTCGGGTGCGATCGTCTATCGCGGCGCCGAGGGGCAGGGCAGCCTGAGCGCCGATCAGTACGACCGGCTGGTGAGCGAGATGGAAAGCCACCACCAGGGCGCCCGCAATGCCGGCCGGCCGATGCTGCTGGAAGGCGGGCTGGACTGGAAGCCGATGGGGTTTTCGCCCTCGGACATGGAATTCCAGAAGACCAAGGAGAGCGCTGCGCGGGAGATCGCGCGGGCGTTCGGGGTGCCGCCGATGCTGCTGGGTAGACCCGGCGACGCAACTTATGCCACCTACCAGGAGGCCAACCGTGCCTTCTATCGCCTGACGGTGCTGCCGCTGGCGGCGCGGGTGGCGGCGCGGATGGCGGAATGGCTGGCGCGGTTCACCGGCGAGACGCTGGAACTGGTGCCCGATCTCGACCGTGTGCCGGCGCTGGCGGCCGAGCGCGACGCGCAGTGGCGCCGTGTGGCGCAGGCCGATTTCCTGACCGGGGCGGAAAAACGGGCGCTCTTGGGCCTGCCGCCGCTTGCCGGGGGAGAGAACGGCGCGGAGGCGGCCGATGCCCGATGACCGCAGGCCCGGGCGCCATGGCTTCGAGCCGTTCGAGTGCGCTCCGGCGCTGAGGCTGGAGGCCCAGGAACGGTTCTTTGCCCTGCAAAACAACGGTCTGGCGCAGCGGCTCGACAAGATCGAAGCCTCGCTCGAGCGACTGGAACGGCGGCTGTGGCTGGCGGTTTACGGGGTGGCGGCGGCGTTGCTGGCGCAGGCGGTCTTGCCGCTGTTGACGGCGGCCCCCTGATGCGGGGCGAAGGAAAGGGAAGACGGATGGACAAGGACTGGCAGCTCGAGCGGAAATTCTGCCGCTTTGACGGGGAACTGGCGGTGACCGATGGCCGGGCGATCGAGGGCTATGCCAGCCTGTTCGGCGACCGCGATCGCGGCGGCGACATAGTCGAAAAGGGCGCCTATGCCCGGTCGCTCGAGCGGCTCGCGGCGGAGGGGCGGCAGGTCAAGCTGCTGTGGCAGCACGACCCGGCCCAGCCCATCGGGGTATGGGACGAGGTGCGCGAGGACGACCGCGGGCTGTTCGTCCGGGGGCGACTGCTGGAGACGGTGGCGCGGGCGCGCGAGGCGGCGGCGCTGATCGCGGCGGGCGCCATCGACGGTCTGAGCATCGGCTATCGCACCGTCCGGGCGGTGAAGAACGGCGAGGGCCGGCGGCTCTTGCGGGAACTGGAGCTGTGGGAGGTGTCGCTGGTGACCTTTCCGATGCTGCCCAGTGCGCGGGTGATGGCCAAGGGCGAGTCCCTGGTCGACGACGCCCTGCGCGAGATGGCCGCGGCCCTGAGGGACGCGCGCCGGGAGTTGGCGCGGATGTAGGCGCGCCGCAACGACCAAGAAAACGGGAAGGGCGATGAGCAAGACCGAGACGAATTCTCGGGCCGGGGAAGAACTGTCTCCGGTCGCCGAGGTGAAATCCGCCATGTCGGACTTCATGAAGTAAATCAAGGGCTTTCAGGCCGTTATTCACAAACGACTCGAGACACAGGAAGACGAGATGACAATGATCGAACGCAAATCCCTCTCTCTGCGGCGCCCGGTTCTGGAGGCCGGTGCCGGCCATGAGGTGCCGCACCGCAAGGCGTTCGACGCCTATCTTCGCTCGGGCGACGACGATGCCCTGCGCGGGCTGGAGATGGAGGTCAAGGGGCTGAGCACCGCCGTCGCCGGCGATGGCGGCTATCTGGTCGATCCCGAGACCGCGCAGCGGATCAAGAGCGTGCTGTCGTCCACGGCCTCGATCCGGGCGGTGGCCAACGTGGTGCGGGTCGAGGCGACATCCTACGATGTGCTGATCGACCACACCGATGTCGGCCATGGCTGGGCTACCGAGAGCGGCGGCGTGGCCGAGACCGCCACCCCCAGCATCGACCGCATCTCGATCCCGCTGCACGAACTCAGCGCGCTGCCCAAGGCCAGCCAGCGGCTGCTCGACGACAGCGCCTTCGATATCGAGGGCTGGCTCGCGGGACGCATCGCCGACAAGTTCGCCCGTGCCGAGGCCGACGCGTTCATCAACGGCGACGGCACCGACAAGCCGACCGGGTTCCTGACCCATCCGGCGGTCGACAACGACGTCTGGACGTGGGGCAATCTGGGCTATGTCCCGACCGGCGCCGATGGCGATTTCAGCGGGGCCGATGCGATCGTCGATCTGGTCTATTCGCTGGGGGCGGAATACCGCGCCAACGCCGCCTTCGTGATGAACTCGAAAACCGCGGGCGTGGTGCGCAAGCTCAAGGATGCCGATGGCCGGTTCCTGTGGTC
>CAZNMK010000224.1:0-5107 GCA_964574045.1 uncultured Roseovarius sp.
AGTTCGGGCTCAAATGCGTGGTCTACATGGGCGCCCACGACGTCGAGCGGCAAAAGCCCAACGTGTTCCGGATGCGCCTGCTGGGCGCCGAGGTGGTGCCGGTGACCTCCGGCCGCGGCACGCTCAAGGACGCCATGAACGACGCGCTCAGGGACTGGGTCACCAATGTGCGCGACACCTTCTACTGCATCGGCACCGTCGCCGGGCCGCACCCCTATCCGGCGATGGTGCGCGATTTCCAGTCGATCATCGGCAAGGAGACGCGCGAGCAGATGCAGGCGGCCGAGGGGCGGCTGCCGGACACGCTGGTCGCCGCCATCGGCGGAGGCTCGAACGCGATGGGGCTCTTCTATCCGTTCCTCGACGATGCGGGCGTGCGCATCATCGGCGTCGAGGCCGGCGGCAAGGGCGTCGACGACAGGGTCGAACATTGCGCCAGCCTGACCGGCGGACGGCCCGGCGTTCTGCACGGCAACCGCACCTATCTGCTGCAGGACGACGACGGGCAGATACTGGAGGGCTATTCGATCTCGGCCGGGCTGGACTATCCCGGCATCGGACCCGAACACAGCTGGCTGCACGAAACCGGGCGTGCCGAATACGTGGCGATCACCGATGCCGAGGCGCTGGAGGCGTTCCAGCTCTGCTGCCAGACCGAGGGCATCATCCCCGCACTGGAACCCTGCCACGCGCTGGGCCACGTGATGAAGATCGCGCCGGAACTGCCCGCCGATCACATCATCTGCATGAACATGTGCGGGCGCGGCGACAAGGACATCTTCACCGTCGCGCGGCATCTGGGGTTCGACATGGAGACGGGTGGCTGAGCCACAGCGGGGCCGCCGGCGGGTGGGACGAGAGACCGCGACACGCGCTATTGCGGGGCGTGCTGCCTGAGGATGTCGAGCGGCACGATGTCGAGCGCGCTTTCATGCGTGGCCTCGAGGCGCACCTGCGGCGCGCACCCCTCGTCATGGGCCTGCAGGAACCGCGCCGCGCACAGGCACCATTGGTCGCCGGGTCTGAGGCCGGGAAACTCGAACTCAGGGCGCGGCGTCGACAGATCGTTGCCGACGTATTTCGAATAGGCGAGGAATTCGGCGGTCATCACGGCGCAGACGGTGTGACTGCCCCGGTCCTCGGCGCAGGTGTTGCAGTGCCCGTCGCGGAAAAACCCGGTGACGGGGTCGGTCGAACAGGGTTCGAGCGTCCCGCCCAACACGTTGATCGCCCTGTCCTTGCGGATCATGATCGCCTCGCCGCCGCGCCGGTTACGCCGATGAGGGTAGCATCCGGCCGGCGCGGTGCAAGGGCGAGGTTGAGCGCAGGGCCTCGGGCCAGGGCCTTACTGGAAGGCGCAGCCCGCGCGCAGGCCGAAGAGCCGGAAGATGCGCGCCGCCGGGCAGAACCCGGTAAAGGCCGACTGGATCAGGTTGACGCCGATGAAGGCGGTGAACCACATCCACAGCGGCGACACCCAGAGAGTGAGCGCCAGGCTGAGCAGAATCATGACGCCGGCAAAGGCCAGAACGGCGCGGTCGAGGGTCATGGCGGTATCCTTTCGCGATGCGTGTCGTTTCGGAGGATGTAGGTCATCCTGCAAAGACATGCAATATTATGAATGTGAAATATTGCACCTGAACGGCACCGAGGGCCGCCCCGGTGCGGTGTCTCAGCGGAAACGGTCGATGAGCTTTTGCAGGGGGCTGCGGTCGTCGTCCTCGGCGGTTTCGGGCGTAGTCGGCGTCCCGGCGGATGTCGCTGCGGCCGGGCGGTCCTTTGCCGGCGTCACGCGCCGGGCGAGCGCGTTCATGAACCGCTCGGGATGGCCGGCGGCAAGCTCCGGCGCGCCCTCGGCGATGCCGCGCAGCAGATCGTCGAGCCAGCCCCGGTCGGCCTTGGCGAAATCCTGCAGCACGTAGCCGCTGACCAGCTCCTTGCGGCCGGGGTGGCCGATGCCGAGGCGCACGCGCCGGTAGCCCTCGCCGATATGCTGGTGGATCGAGCGCAGCCCGTTGTGGCCGGCATGCCCGCCGCCGGTCTTGACCCTGAGCTTGCCCGGCGCGAGGTCCAGCTCGTCGTGAAAGACGGTGATTTCGGCGGGGTCGAGCCTGTAGTACCGCATCGCCTCGCCGACCGACTGGCCGGAGAGGTTCATGAAGGTCATGGGCTTGAGCAGCAGCACCTTCTCGGTGCCAAGCCGACCTTCGGTCGTCTCGCCCTGAAATCGCGCCTTCCACGGGGCGAACCCATGCTCGGCGGCGATCCGGTCGACCGCCATGAAGCCGATATTGTGCCGGTTGCCGGCGTATTTCGCCCCCGGATTGCCCAGCCCCGCGAAGATCTGCATGGCGGTATCGCGCCCCCGTTGCCCGCACCATGTTTAGGCGGCGGCGGGCGGCGGATCAACTGTTGCCCCGGCTGATCCAATCCGGCGCAACGAAAAACGCGGGGGCAGCCATCGCCGCCCCCGCGTTCGGGAAAACCCGGTACGTTGCCCGGCCTATTCCTCGGCGCCCTCTTCGGCCTCGTCCTCGGTGTCGGCGACGGTGGGCACCTCGACGCTTTCGTCGGCGTCTTCCGCCTCTTCCTCGGCCTGCAGCGCCGACGGGGCGGAAACGCTGCAGATGATGAAGTCGCGCTCGATGGTGGGTTTCGCACCCTCGGGCAGGTTGACCCGGCTGATGGTGACGGTGTCGCCGATCTCCAGCCCGGCGAGGTCGACAGTGACCTTTTCGGGGATGTCGCCGGCGGTGACCAGCAGTTCGATCTCGCCGCGCACAACGGTCAGTACGCCGCCCTTGCGCAGGCCCGGCGCGTCGTCCTCGTTGACGAATTCGACCGGGATGAAGAGGTTGATCTTGGTCGAGCGCCGCAGCCGCATCAGGTCGAGATGCGTCGGCAGATCCTTGACCACGTCGCGCTGCACGTCGCGGCAGATCACGCGCACGTCTTCGTGCCCGTCGACCCTGAGGTTGAAGAGCGTCGACTTGAAGCGGCCCGCCTTGAGCTTCTTCAGCAGTTCGTTGAACGGAATGCTGATCGGCAGCGGCGCTTTGTCGCCGCCGAATACGATCCCCGGAACCATGCCGTCGCGGCGTGCCGCACGAGCGGCGCCCTTGCCCGTCCCCGTGCGTTCCCGGGCGTGAAGATCAGGAATTTCTCCAGCCATTTCGATATCTCCAAGATTGGGCGGGGTGCCTCCAAGGCTGTCACCCCGCGTGAAGCCGCGCGTATAGACCGGATCGGGGCATTTGCAAAGCCGAAAATCGGCTCCGCGGCGGCCTGGGCGGGTTCGCTGCGCCTAGCGCGGCCTGGCGGCATCCAGCGCGGCGCGAAACACCTCGCGGCTGCCGATCTGGTTGGCGAGAATCAGGATCAGCCGGGCGTTGAGGGCGGCGCTTTCGGCCTCCGACAGCCCCTCATGCGCGGCCAGCAGGTCCGCATAAAGGTCGTCGGGCGCGTCGATGTTGGGGGACAGCACGAGGGGGGTCATGATAAGGCTCCCTTGGCGCGGGACAGGGCGGCGGCGATGGCGTCGGGGGGGGTCAGGTTCGGGGTGGTGGTCAGCATCCGGCAGGCTCCAGGGACAGGGCGCGGGCAAGGGCTGTTGCGATGGCGGGGGCGTCATGGGCCTGCCAGCGAGCGGCGACATGCTGATCGGGGCGGAGGAGGTAAAGCGCGCGCGGTGCGTCGCCCAGATAGCGCGCGCGCAGATCGTCGCCGGGCGCGGGCACAGAGAGCGGCACGGTCCCCGGCACTTCGGGCGGCTCGGTCCCGATCCCCATCAGGACGAAGCCGCCGCCCAGCCGGTCGAGCAGAAAGCCGTTTTCGAACGTTGCATCGGGGCAGGGGGCGCCCGGGCGCGACCGCAGCGGGCCGGCGGGCAGCGCGTCGGGGGTGTTGAGCGGCGATCCGTCGTGGAGGGCCGGTACCGACAGGCGGCCGGAGTTCACCAGCGGGCGGGCGAAGTCATGGCGTTCCGACAGATCCAGCACCGCGTCGCGGAAGATGCGGCTTGCCGCCGACTTGGGGGTGATGAAATCGGTCGAACGGGTCGAGGCGAGGATGTTCTCGTCGGCCGCCTGCACGCGCTCGGTGTCGTAGCTCTCGAGCAGCGCCTCGGGCGCGTCGCCGGCGATCACCGCCGCCAGCTTCCACGCGAGGTTGTCGGCATCCTGAACGCCGGAATTCGCGCCGCGCGCGCCGAAGGGCGACACCTGGTGCGCGGCGTCCCCGGCAAAGAACACGCGGCCGTGGCGGAACCGTTCCATCCGGCGGCACTGGAAGGTGTAGATCGACACCCATTCCAGCTCGAACGCCACGTCGGGCCCCAGCATCTGCCGTACCCGCGCCCTGACGCGTTCCGGCTCTTTCTCGCGCTCGCGGTCGATGTTCCGGCCCAGCTGCAGGTCGATCCGCCAGACGCCGTCGGGCTGCTTGTGCAAGAGCGCCGACTGGCCGGGGTTGAAGGGCGGGTCGAACCAGAACCAGCGTTCGGTCGGGAACTCCGCCTGCATGGTCACGTCGGCGATCAGGAAGTTGTCCTCGAACACGCGGCCGGTAAAGCCGAGCCCGAGGCATTCGCGCACCGGCGATCCGGCGCCGTCGCAGGCGATCAGCCAGTCGGCCCTTAGCGCATAGGGCCCCTCGGGGGTGTCGATGTCCAGCGCGACACGATCGCCGCGCGCCTCGACCCCGATGACGCGGTTGCCCCCGCGCAGGTCGATGGGCGCGCCCGCCGCCTGCAATTCGCGCAGCCGCGCGATCATGTCGTGTTCGAGGCGGTACTGCTGGAGGTTGATGAAGGCCGGGCGGCGGTGGCCGGTTTCCGGCAGGAGATTGAACTCGTAAACCTTGCGGTCGCCGAAAAAGACCTTGCCCAGGTTCCATTGCACGCCCTTGTCGATCAGCGCATCCCCCAGCCCCAGCCGGTCGGCGATCTCGAGCGTGCGCTTGGCAAAGCAGATCGCACGCGAGCCGTGCGAGACCCTGTCGTTCTCGTCGAGCAGGACCACCGGGACGCCCCGCTGCCCCAGATCGAGCGCCGCGGCCAGCCCCACCGGGCCGGCGCCCACGACGACGACGGGATGGCGCACCGGCGCGC
>CAZNMK010000225.1:0-3270 GCA_964574045.1 uncultured Roseovarius sp.
GCACGAAATGGGGCACATAGGCCCAGAAATGCTCGTAGCCGTCCATGAACTCGAAAGCCGGGCCGAGCGACGTGGCCTGCACGCTCATCCACAGCGCGCCGATGTCCTCGGGCGTCAGTTCGCCCTCGCGCCGCGCGTCGTGCAGCTTGCATTCGAAATCGTAGAACGCGATCTGGCGCACGACGGTGTTGATCATGTCCTCGACCTTGCCGGCGAGCAGCACCTTGCGCGCGTCCCGGCTTTCGGCCCTCTCGAGCAGCCGGCGGAAGGTCAGCATCTCGCCGAAGACGCTGGCGGTCTCCGCCAGCGTGAGCGGCGTCGCCGACAAGAGCTCGCCCTGGCCGGCGGCGAGGCGCTGATGCACGCCGTGGCCCAACTCGTGCGCCAGCGTCATCACGTCGCGCGGCTTGCCCAGATAGTTGAGCATCACGTAGGGGTGCACCTCGGTCACGGTGGGGTGGGCAAAGGCGCCGGGCGCCTTGCCGGGTTTCACGCCCGCGTCGATCCAGCCGCGCTCGAAAAAGGGCTGCGCCAGCTCGGCCATGCGCGGATCGAAGGCGCCATAGGCGCCCATCACCGTTTCGCGCGCCTCGTCCCAGCCGATCTCGCGGCTCTCCTGCATCGGCAGCGGCGCGTTGCGGTCCCAGACCTGCAGCCTGTCGAGGCCGAGCCACTTGCGCTTGAGCTCGTAGTAGCGGTGGCTGAGGCGGGGATAGGCCGCGACCACCGCGTCGCGCAGCGCCTCGACGACCTCGGGCTCGACATCGTTCGACAGGTGTCGCGCGGTCTGGGCGCTGGGCATGTTGCGCCAGCGGTCGATGACCTCTTTCTCCTTGGCGCAGGTGTTGTGGATGCGGGCGAACGTGCGGATACGCGCACCGAAGACGCGGGCGAGTTCGCGCGCCGCGGCCTCGCGCCGGGGGCGGGCCCGGTCGGTCAGCAGGTTGAGCGTCGCCTCGAGGCCCAACTCCTCGTCGTCGACGCTGAAGGTCAGCCCGGCCACGGTTTCGTCGAAAAGACGCTCCCAAGCGTCGCCGACGACGCCGAGATCGTGCAGGAAGCGCTCGAGCTCGTCCGAGAGCTGGTAGGGCTTCATCGCCCGGATACGGCGCAGCACCGGCGCGTAGCGCGCCAGTTCGGGGTTCGCCTCGTACATGCGCGCCAGCGCGGCATCCTCGAGCCGGTTCAGTTCCAGGCTGAAGAAGACCAGCGGCGTGGTGAAGCGAGTGATCTTGTCCTGGCAGTCGGACAGGAACTTGGCGCGCCCGCCGTCGGTTGTGAGCTGGTGATAGCGCAGCCCGGCAAAGGACATCACCCGCCCGGCGACGGCGGTGATGCGTTCGTCGCGGCGGATGCAGCCCAGCAGCCCCTCGGCGTCGAGCGCGGCGAGCCTGCCCTCGTAGTCCGCGGCAAAGGACGCGCATTCGCGCTCCAGCCATTCGAGGTCGCGCGCCAGTTCCGGCGCGTTCTCGGCGCTGTAGAGATCGCCCAGGTCCCATTCCGGCAGGTTGCCCGTGGCGTCGGGGCCGCCCGTTGCTTCGGTGGCGTTGGCGTCTCGGGCGGGCCGGGGAAGGGTGGTCATGCGCGAAATCTCCTGGGTCTGGTCTGTCGGGCTGACAGATAGGCCGGTCCGGGGCCGGGCTCAAGCGGGGATGTCGGACGCGTGGGCGCGGGACGACAGGGCGGGTCAGGCCGGGACCGTGGCGCCGTTGCCGGCGCCGGCCGCCCGGTGGCAGAAATCCGCGATCAGGTCGAAAAGCCGGGCGCGCGTCGCGGCATCCTCCATCAGCACCTCGTGGCGGGCGCCGGCGACGATCTCGAGCCGGCCGCCGGGCCAGGCCGCCATCCGCTCGACGATGCGGGCGGTATCGACGATGTCCTCGTCCGATCCCATCAGCGTCAGGCATGGCAGCGCGGGCGAGGGGCGGCCCGACAGATCGCGCGTCTCCTTCAGCGCCTCGTGCAGCCAGTGCAGGCTGGGCCCGCCCAGCGCCAGTTCGGGATGCGCGCGCAGATGCCCGATCATGTAGTCGTACATCTCGCGGTCGCGGGTCAGCCTGTTGGTCTCGAAGGGTTCGGTCAAGACGTAGCTGCCGGCATCCGTCCCCGGCGCATAGCGGTGACCGACGCCCAGGCGACGCCCGCCCCAGGCCAGCGACCAGGCCAGCGGGCGCAGCGGGTCGGCGATGCGGATGCCCCACATCGGCCCGGTAAAGACGCACGACGCCACGTCGAGCCCCGCCATCGCCGCGCGCAGGCCGATGCAGCCGCCCATGGAATGGCCCAGCAGGTGCCAGGGCCGCGGCACATCCATCGCCCGCGCGGCATCGACCAGCGCCGCGACATCGCGCTGGTAGTCGCCGAACCGCCCGACATGGCCCGCCATCGGGTCGTCCGTCAGCCGGTCGGCCAGCCCCTGTCCGCGCCAGTCGACGGTCAGCGTGGCCAGCCCCCGGCGGGCGAGATCGGCCGCGGCGCGGCCGTATTTCTCGACATACTCGGTGCGTCCGGGAAACAGCAGCACCGTTCCCCGCGCGCCGGGGGGCTGCCACAGCCCGGCGCGGATGCGCACCCCGTCATCGGTCCCGAGCCACCGTGCCCGCCCGCCCGGCGGCCCGTCGGCCATATCGGCGAAAAGCGGTGCCTCGGGCGTCACGCCAGGGCGCTGCCCAGCTTCATCGCCAGCCCCATGTCGCCATCGACGCTGAGCTTGCCGGACATGAAGGCCGATGTCGGGTCCAGGTCGCCCGACAGGATCTGTTCGAAGGTGTCGGCCGACGCGGTCATGGTCACGTCCGCCTCCTCATTGCCGGCGCGCACGCCCTCGCCGTCGATCAGGATCGCGCCTTCGCCGTCGATCACGAACTTGGCGGTGCCGCCGTCGAAGCCGTCGCCGAGGCGGGATTTCAGCGCGTCCAGGGCTGTCTGGATGACGTCGCTCATGTTCAATTCCTCCGAAATTGCCACGCCGGGACTTTGATTCGCGGCGATGGGCGTTAAATTCGTGGGTGATATGATCGTTCGAAACCGGTTTCTCAATCTTACCGTCGCGTCGTTTCTGGCGATAGGGGCGATCTGCGGGCCGGCCGGGGCGGGCGATGCGGCCCGGCTGGAACGGCTGTTTTCCGACCTGCACGACGCCGAACCCCGGCTCGGTCTCGCCCTCGCGCGAGAACATGACGCCGAGGTTCAAGCTCTTGTTGCGGACGTGCGGGAACGGGTGGCCCGGATCGATCGCGATCGGCGTGAGGATCGGGAAGACCTCGTTCT
>CAZNMK010000225.1:3280-5099 GCA_964574045.1 uncultured Roseovarius sp.
CGCGCCGCCTTGCCCGCGAGATCGAGCTGGAATGGTCCAAATCCGGCTCTGCCGCGATGGACCTGCTGCTGAAGCGCGGCAAGGACGCGATCGAGGCCCGCGACGCGCCGGCCGCGATCGAGCATTTCACGGCGCTCACCGATCACGCCCCCGATTTCGCCGAAGGCTGGTTTCGCCGCGCGCTGGCCTACATGATGGCCGACCTCGACGGCCCGGCGGTGGCCGATCTGCGGCGTGCGCTGGCGCTCGAGGAACGCCATTTCGACGCCATGGCCGTCCTTGGTGCCATTGCCGAGCGTACCGGGCGCGAGACGCTGGCGCGGCAGGCCTACGAGGCGGTTCTGGCGATCCACCCCCATCACGAGCAGGCGACCGAGGCGCTGGAACGGCTCGATCGCGACAGCCCGGGCAAGGATATCTGACCAGCAGGCGGAGCCACCGAATGGCCGAACGATCGCGGATCCTGGCGGTGCTGGGTCCGACAAACACGGGCAAGACCACCTATGCCATCGAGCGGATGCTGGGCTACCGCACCGGCGTGATCGGCCTGCCGCTGCGGCTGCTGGCGCGCGAGGTCTATGAGCGCATCAAGGCGGTGCGCGGGCCGTCGGTGGTGGCGCTGGTCACGGGTGAGGAACGCATCGTGCCAGAGCGCGTGCAATACTGGGTCTGCACGGTCGAGGCGATGCCCGAGGGGCTGGGCGCCGATTTCGCGGCCGTCGACGAGATCCAGCTCTGCGCCGATCCCGAACGCGGCCATGTCTTTACCGACCGGCTGCTGCGCATGCGCGGGCTGTGCGAGACCCAGTTCCTGGGCAGCCACACGATGCGCGGGGCGATCGCCGCGCTGGTGCCGGGGGTCGAGTTCATGCACCGCGAACGCCTGTCGCAGCTCTGCTATACCGGCCCGCGCAAGATTTCGCGGATGCCGCCGCGCAGCGCCATCGTCGGTTTCTCGGTCGAGAACGTCTATGCCATCGCCGAGCTGATCCGCCGGCAAAAGGGCGGCGCGGCGGTGGTGATGGGCGCGCTCAGCCCGCGCACGCGCAATGCCCAGGTCGAGCTTTATCAGAACGGCGATGTCGACCATCTGGTCGCGACCGATGCGATCGGCATGGGGCTCAACCTCGATATCGACCATGTGGCGTTCTCGGCGCTGTCGAAATTCGACGGCCGGCGGATGCGCATGCTGGCGCCCAACGAGCTGGCGCAGATCGCCGGGCGCGCCGGGCGGGGCATGCGCGACGGCAGCTTTGGCGTCACCTTCGAGGCGTCCGATCTCGACCCCGAGGTGGCGCAGGCGATCGTCGATCACCGCTTTGCGCCCATCCGCAAGCTCGAGTGGCGCAATCCGCGGCTGGTCTTCGGCCACATCGACGCGCTCATTGCCTCGCTCGAAGAGCGGCCCGGGGACGAGCGCCTGAGCCGCGCGCGCGAGGCCGACGACCTGGCGGCGCTCAGAACGCTGGCGGCGCAGGCGGAAATCCGCGCCCGCGCCGCGGACGCGCCATCGGTGCGGCTCTTGTGGGATGTCTGCCGCATTCCCGATTTCCGCGGCATCAGCCATTCCGAACATGCCGGGCTGCTGAGCACCATATTTTGCGACCTGCACCGGCACGGACGCATCGCCACCGACTGGTTCGCGGCACAAATCCGCCGCATCGACCGGACCGATGGCGGCATCGACGCGCTGTCCAAGCGCCTGGCCTATATCCGTACCTGGACCTATGTCGCGCAGCGCAAGGGCTGGGTGGATGACGAAAGCCATTGGCGCGAGGCCACGCGCGCGGTAGAAGACCGGCTGTCGGACGCGCTGCAC
>CAZNMK010000226.1:0-5079 GCA_964574045.1 uncultured Roseovarius sp.
GGCTGATCGGTGAGAGTGGCGCCGGCAAATCCACTCTGGGGCTTGCCGCGATGGGGTATACCCATGGCGGCTGCCGGATTACCAGTGGAAGCATAGAATTTGACGGCATTGACCTGATCAGGGCATCGAACGACAAGCGGCGACGCCTGCGCGGCAAACGCATCGCCTATGTCGCCCAGTCGGCGGCGGCGAGCTTCAACCCGGCGCACAGGCTCATCGACCAGTACAGCGAGGCACCGGTCAAGCACCATATCATGAGTCGCGCCGAGGCCGAGCGCGACGCGATCGACCTCTATTGCCGGATGCGTCTGCCCAACCCCGGCGAGATCGGCTTTCGGTATCCCCACCAGGTCTCGGGCGGACAGTTGCAGCGGGCGATGACGGCAATGGCGATGTCGTGCCGGCCGGATCTCATCATCTTCGACGAACCCACCACCGCGCTCGACGTAACTACCCAGATAGAGGTGCTGGCGGCCATTCGCGACATCGTAGAGCAATTCGGCACCGCCGCCATGTACATCAGCCACGATCTGGCGATCGTGGCGCAGATGGCCGACCGGATCAAGGTGCTGCTCAGGGGCGAGGAGGTCGAGGAAGCCGAGACCAGTGCGATGCTGGCCAACCCGCGGCAGGAGTACACCAAGTCGCTCTGGGCGGTGCGCAGCTATGCCCGGCCGACCCAGCCTCCGGCCGGTCGGGACACCGAGCCGCTGGTCTCGGTCCGGGCGGTGACGGCCAGCTATGGCGAGGTCGACGTGCTCAAAGACGTCAGCTTCGACATCCACCGGCGCCGCACCGTCGCGGTGGTAGGCGAGAGCGGCAGCGGCAAATCCACCGCCGCGCGCGTGATCACCGGGCTTCTGCCGCCGCGCCGGGGCGAGGTACTGTTTGATGGTAAACCGCTGCCGCCCTACTACCGAGGACGCTCGCGCGACCAGCTTCGCCAAGTGCAGATGATCTACCAGATGGCCGATACCGCGCTCAATCCGAAGCTGCGGTTGCGCGAATTGATCGGTCGCCCCGCGCAGATGTATCTGGGGCTCCGCGGCAGAGCCCTGACCGAGCGCATCCGCGAGTTGTTGGCCCTGATCGAGCTCGAGCCCGACGCCTTCATCGACCGTCTGCCCTCGGAACTGTCAGGCGGCCAGAAACAGCGCATCGGCATCGCCCGGGCGCTGGCGGCGGAGCCGAAATTCATCATCTGCGACGAAGTGACGTCCGCGCTCGACCAACTGGTGGCCGAGGGTATTCTCAAGCTTCTCGACCGGCTGCAGTCGGAATTCTCGCTGGCCTACATGTTCATTACCCACGATCTCGCCACGGTGCGAGCCATCGCTGATGATGTCGTGGTGATGCAGAACGGCGGGATCGTGGAACAGGGACCCAAGAACGAGATGTTCCAGCCGCCCCATCATCCCTATACCGAGCTGCTGCTGACCTCGGTCCCGGAAATGGAGCCGGACTGGCTGACGGCCCTTCTGGAACGGCGAGCCGCCGAAGCGGGATAGAAACGGTCAACGTCCGTGGCGTGTCGATGCAGACAGATGCATGCATTTCGGCAAGCGATTATCGCTTATCGTTGCCATTTCCTGTTTCCTGCCATCAGGACACAGGGGCCACATGAAATCGCTCGTCACAGCCGCTCAGCAGGGCGGGGCGGGGCACGAACTCCTGTTGCGCCCGGATCTCAATGTATCGGACTACGATTCCGTATGACTATGTCGCCAGCACGTTGCGAAAGAGCCAGGGATCGGTTTCGTCGATGTCCTCGGGGAAATGCTCCCAGCGGTCGGTGAGCGGGGTCCAGTCGGTGTAGTGCGCCTCGACCGGGCCCAGATAGGGGCGCTGAACCTCGAGGCAGCGGGCGTGATCCATCTCGTCGGCCTCGACGATCCCGGCCCCGGGGTTCTCCAGCGCCCAGACCATGCCCGCCAGCACGGCGCTGGTCACCTGCAGGCCGGTGGCGTTCTGATACGGCGCAAGGTCGCGCGCCTCGGCGTTCGACAGCCGCGAACCGTACCAGAGCGCGTTCCTTGCATGGCCGTAGAGAAGAACGCCCAGCTCGTCTATGCCCTCGACGATCTCGTCCTCGGTCAGGATGTGGTGCAGCCGCTGCTGGCGGCCGGAGCCGAACATCTCGTGCAGGCTGAGCACGGCGTCGTCGCAGGGGTGATAGGCATAGTGGCAGGTCGGCCTGTATTCGGGATGATGGCCCTCGCCCACGGTGTAGTAGTCGGAGATCGAGACCGCCTCGTTGTGGGTCACCAGAAAGCCGAACTGCGGCCCCGGCGTCGGGCACCAGCTGTGCACGCGGGTGATGGCGCCGGGCCGTTCCAGCCATATCGCCGCCTTGCAGCCGGTTTCCTGGCGGTGGCCGTTTTCCGGAAACCAGGTCTCGTGCGTGCCCCAGCCCAGCTCGGCCGGCTGAAAGCCTTCGGCGATAAAGCCCTCGACCGACCAGGTGTTGACGAACTGGCCGCGCTGGCGCGGCTGGTGGCGGGCCTGGGTGTCGCGCTCGGCGATATGCACGCCCTTGACCCCCAGCCCCTGCATCAGCCGGGCCCAGCCGATGCGGTCCGCCGGCATCCCGGCCTCATGCCCGAGATCGCGCGCCAGGATCAGCAGCGCCTCCTTGACGAACCAGCTGACCATCCCCGGATTGGCGCCGCAGCAGCTGACCGCCGTGATCCCGCCGGGATTGGCCGCCTTTTCGTCGCGCACCGCCTGGCGCAGCGCGTAATTGGTCCGCGCGGCGTTATCCTCGGTGTCGAAATAGTAGCCGGCCCAGGGTTCGACCACGGTGTCGATGTAGAGAACGCCAAGCTCTCTGCACAGCCGCATGATGTCGAGCGACGAGGTATCGACGCTCAGGTTTACGCAGAACCCCTTGCCCTCGGGAAAGAGGCCGGCCAGCACCTCGCGGTAATTCTCGGGCGTCAGCGCCACATCGACAAAGTTCAGCTTGTGCCGGCGCAGGAAATTGTGCTGCCGCGCGTCCGGCTCGATCACGACGAACCTGTCGGCGTCATACTCGAAATGGCGCTCGATCAGCGGCCATGTGCCCTTGCCGATCGAGCCGAAGCCGATCATCACGACCGGTCCGTCGATCCTGCCGTAGACTGGATATTCCCTGGTCATGGTGGATATTCCCCCGGCTCATACACCACGGGCCGCACCCGAGGGCACGGCCCGTGAGAGTGGATGCGTCAGAACCCGGCCTAGTTCTGCGCGTAGAATTCGATCACGAGATGCGGTTCCATCATCACCGGATAGGGCACATCGGCCAGCCCCGGCGTGCGCACGAAGGTCGCCGTCATCTTGGAATGGTCCGCGTCGATATAGTCGGGCACGTCGCGTTCGGGCAGCTGCACGGCCTCCAGCAGCACGGCAAGCTGCTTGGAACGGTCGCGCACCTCGATCACGTCGCCCTCTTTCACGCGGTACGAGGGAATGTTGACGCGCTGACCGTTCACCTTGACATGGCCGTGGTTCACGAACTGGCGCGCGGCAAAGACGGTGGGGACGAACTTGGCGCGGTAGACGACCGCGTCGAGCCGCCGTTCGAGCAGGCCGACCAGGTTCTCGCCGGTGTCGCCGCGCTGACGCTCGGCCTCGCGGAAGATGCGGCGGAACTGCTTTTCGGTCAGGTCGCCGTAATAGCCCTTGAGCTTCTGCTTGGCGCGCAGCTGCAGGCCGAAGTCGGAGATCTTGGCCTTGCGGCGCTGGCCGTGCTGGCCGGGGCCGTATTCGCGACGGTTGACGGGGGATTTCGGGCGGCCCCAGATGTTTTCGCCCATCCGGCGGTCGAGCTTGTACTTGGCAGCGGTGCGTTTGGTCACCTCTGGTCTCCTTCTTGCATGTCGAAGGGCGTTGTCCTTTGCCGCGCACCCCTGGCCCGCGGCCGACAGGCATCCCCTTGCGGGGGCCGCCAACACCAATGAAGCCGCGCTTATACGCCTGGCTGCGGGCGTGTCAACCGCCAAAGGCGGGTTCTGCGGGCCGGCATGCCGGACACCCGCGCGTCAGGCGGCCTCGTGCATCAGGATCGCGGCCTCCGACGCGCTGAGGTTGCGGCGGGCGAAGGCGCCATAGGCCTCCGGCTGCTGCGCCAGCATCGGGTCGATCTCCAGCAGGCGGGCGCGGTCGTCCGCGCCCAGCGCCGACAGCGCGGCCGAGGCGGGGTGAAAGCTCTCGGTCTCGATGCCGTTGGCCCACAGCACCTGGTGGCGCGGCAGCAGCAGGTGGATATAGCTGACCTCGCGCACCCCCATGTCGACGGCGATCGAACCGCCGTTGACCAGATCCTTGGCCGAAACCAGCACCTCGGGCGTGTTGAAGAGCGACCGCGCCACCGCGCCCCGGATCAGCATCCGGTGCTCGGGCGAAACCAGCAACTCGCGGTCGGGCTGGCCGATGCCGAGGCCCCCGGCGCGGATGCGCACCGGCCGCAGATGCGGCATCGCGAAGAGGCGCGCCCCGCTCATCCGGCGCCGGCCGATCCACAGCACCGGCTGCGCGCCGTTGTCCTTGGTCTGTACCCGGTCGCCCTCGCGCAGTTCCTCGACCAGCCGCGGCCCCTGCGGGGTCTCGATCCTGGTGCCGGGGGTGAAACATATCACGCCGCCGGTTTCAGGCCCGGTCGGGTTGTTGGCCAGCGCGTCGAGCGCAAGATGCACGACCCACAGCTCGCGCCCCTCTGGCGGGATGTCGTCGACGAACAGCAGCAGCGGCGGCGCCGCGCCATCCACCTGCACGACCGACACCGCATAGGTCTTTCGCCCGTCGGTCACGACAAAGCCCGTGTCGGCCAGCGGTTCCGGCGTGTCGTCATCGACGTCGTCGATGCCGGCTGCGTTCGCGGTCGCGGCCCTGACCAGCCGCGATACCAGTTTCGCCGCGCATTTGCGGCGTGTCGTTTCCCGGTCTGTCGTCTCCAGCCGCAGAACGCCGTTCGGCCCATCGACCCTGACGATGTCCCCGTGCCACGACCATGCCGCACCCACCGCAAGGGATTCCAGCGGTGCGGCGCTCAGGCCGTCCAGTTCCGTCTGCGACCAAGAGATGACAAACGCGCCACGA
>CAZNMK010000227.1:0-5068 GCA_964574045.1 uncultured Roseovarius sp.
TGCCGGCGCGGATCGCCTCGGCCGGGCTGAAACGGTAGAGCCGGCAGGCGAGCTGTACGACGAACGGCATCGATTCCAGCCAGCAGCCGGGGCACATGTCGGTGGCCAGGGCCAGCGTCATGCCGGCATCCATCATCGCGCGCGCATCGAAGGGCCGTGCGTGCCCGACCGCGAAATCGAGCGCCGGCATCACCACGCCGACGACACCGGCATCGCGCAGGAGCGCGTATTCCGCGGGCGCGGTGTAGTTGAGGTGATCGGCCGAAACCGCCCGCATCTCGGCCGCCAACGTCGAGCCGCCGATATGGGAATAGGCGTCGGTGTGGATTTTCACCTTCAGCCCGTGTTCCAACCCGCGTTCGAGGATCGCGCGCGATTCGGCCACGGTATAATAGCCGTCATCGCAATAGACGTCGTTGAATTCCGCCAGGCCGCGGCGGGCGACCTCGGGGATCTGTTCTTCCAGGACTTCGGCGATATAGGCGTCGCGGCTCTTGTCCTCGGGGAATTCATGCGCGCCGAGAAAGGTCGAGACGATCTCGAGCGGCTGGCGCCCGGCCAGCATGGCGTTGACCTCGAGCATCTTCAGCTCGGTTTCGGTATTGAGCCCGTAGCCGCTCTTGCTTTCCACCGTCGTGGTTCCGAAGGCGAGCATGTGCTCCAGCCGCTCGGCGGCGCTGTCGGCGAGATCGTCCTTGCTGGCCTCGCGCATCATTTTCGCGGTTGCCGTGATGCCGACGGGGATGCCCATGCCCCGGATTTCGTCGGCGCTGCGGCCCTGCACCTTTTGCGCGTATTCCTCGACCCGCGAGCGGTGAAAGACTAGGTGCGTGTGGCAGTCGACGAAACCGGGCATCACCAGGCCGCCGCCGGCGTCGATGCGTTCGGCCCCGGCGAGGTCATGCTCCGCCGCGATGTCCGCGGCCGGCCCGACGGCGGCGATGGTGGCGCCCGCGAGCGCCACCACGGTGTTTGTCGAGGCCCCGACCGGATCGGCCGCATCGGCGGCGCATGTCAGAACCTGGCCTGCGTTTTCGATGAGGGTCGTGATCCGTGTCATGCCGGGGCCTCCTTGCGGGTTTACTTGGACTTCTTGCGCGGCGCGCTGGCGGCGTCGGGGCCGAAGGTGGCGGTCGGTTCCCACCACAGCGGCACCTTGACCCCGTCCTTGGCGAAACGCTCGGCGGCGGCCTTGCGGGCGATGTCATAGCCGGCCTGGGCATGGCGCACCACGCCGATGCCCGAATCGGTCGTCAGGCAGGCCTCGAGCCGCAGATCGGCCTCGTCCGAGCCGTCGGCGATCATCGTCACGCCGGTATGCACCGCCTCGCCCATCGAGTAGTTCTCCTGGATCGCCACCAGATCGGCGCCCGCGGCGGTGTTCAGCAGCGCGTTCAGATAGGGCCAGTCCGAGATCAGGTCGCTGCCGTCCTTCATGCGCTCGGATTCGAAGGTCGGGTTGACGATCGAGCCCGAATCGAGGTTGTCGCGCGAGAACGCCACCGGCCCCTTCAGTTCGCCCGACTTGACCATCTCGTTGACGCGCATGCCGAACGCCTTGCGCTGGCCGAAGCCGAGATAGCATATCCGCGCCGGCAGGCCCTCGATCGGGATGTGCTTGCGCGCCAGGCGAATCCAGTCGGTCACCAGGTCGTCGCCGGCGAACATCTCCTCGATGACGTCGTCGAGCTTGGCCAGGTCCTCGGCGTCGCGCGACAGGCAGATCCAGCGGAACGGGCCGCGCCCCTCGCAGAAGAGCGGGCGGATATAGGCCGCCACGAAGCCCGGGATCTTCATCGCGTCGTCGACGGCGAGGCCGGCGTCGCGGGCCTCCTTGCGCAGCGAGTTGCCGTATTCGAACACCTGCACGCCATCGTCGTAGAAGTCGTTCATGATCTTGAGCTGTTCGATCATCGACTTGCCGGCAAGCTCGAAATAGCGGTCGCGGTCGGTGCGGCGCAGCTCGCGCGCCTCGTCGACGCTGACGCCCGCGGGAACATAAGAGAGCGGGTCGTGGGCCGGGGTCATGTCGGTGATTATGTCGGGCTTGAAACCGCTTTCGCGCGCCTTCTTGAGCACGTCGACGGCGTTGCCGAAGAGCGCGATGCCCAGCGGCCGGCCCTCCGCGGCGGCCTTCTTGGCCTTTGCCACGGCCTCGTCGAAATCATGGACGATCTCGTCGCAATAACCGACCTCGAGCCGGTGCTTCATGACCTCTTCGTCGACATCGGCGCAGATGCAGACGCCGCCCAGCATCGTCATGGCGCGCGGCTGGTTGCCGCCCATGCCGCCCATGCCGGCGGTCAGCAGGATGCGGCCCTTCATGTCGCCGCCGAACTTCTGGTCGCGGATCGCGACGAGGGTCTGGAAGGTGCCCTGGATCACGCCCTGCGTGCCGATGTATTCCCACGGCGCGGCGGTGTACTGGGCGTACATGGTCAGGTTCTTGTCCTGCAGGTCGTAGAAGACCGGCCAGGTCGCCTTCATGATGTTGGTGGTCGCCATCACCACCCGCGGCGCCAGCCGGCTGGTGCGGAACACCGCCACCGGCATGCCCGACTGCACGACGAGGGTCTCGTCGTTTTCCAGCTCCTGGAGCGTGTTGACGATGGCGTGGTAGCTTTCCCAGTTGCGCGCCGCCTTGCCGATGCCGCCATAGATGACGAGCTCTTCGGGATGCTCGGCGTTTTCCATGTTGTTCTCGAGCATGCGCAGGATGCCTTCCTGCTTCCAGCCCTTGCAGCGCAGGTTGTTGCCGCCCATCGCGCGGACGTCTGTGAGTATTTCCGGTTTGCCCATCTGGCCCTCCTGTAGGCGAGTTTCATGGAGTTGAAAAAAGTTCTCTATACAACTATAAACAACTTAATTTACACTGACTGTCAAGCGATGATTCAACATGGATGTTCTGGTCGCGGACGGATACTGATAGATCAACGGCATGGGACGTGGCGCGGCCTGAAATCCAGCCAAGCGGAGCGAGACCGAGATGAGCAATGCCAGGAATACAGCGCCGCCGGCGGTGGAATTCGACACCTCCGATCAGAGTCTGTCCATCGGTCAGCGGTTGCGCCGCTACGTTCTCGGGATGATCGAATCGGGCGTCTGGGCCGAGGGCGACCGGGTGCCGTCGGAACCGCAGCTGGCCGAGCAGCTGGGCATATCGCGCATGACGGTGCATATCGCGCTGCGCGATCTCGCGGCCGAGGGGCATCTCATCCGCCGGCAGGGCGCCGGCACCTTCGTCGCGCCCCGCAAGAGCGAATCGACCGTGATGGAACTGCGCAACATCAAGGACGAGATCGAGACGCGCGGCAACCGGCACTCTGTCGACATCCGCGTGCTGGAGACGGTCAACTCGGATATGGGCCTGGCGACCGAGATGGGCATCGCGCCCGGAAGCCTGCTCTACCATTCGGTGATCGTGCATCGCGAGAACGGCAACCCGCTTCAGATCGAGGACCGTTTCGTCAGCCCGCAATTCGCGCCCGACTACCTGTCGCAGGATTTCACCAAGGTGACACCGAACGAACACCTCATGAGCATCGGGCCGCTCGAAGAGGTCGAGCATGTCATCCAGGCGATCCCCGCCGACAAGACCGCCGCCACGCTGCTGGAGATGAAGGAGGGCGAGGCGGTGCTGCTGATCCGGCGGCGTACATGGTCGAAGGGCATGATCGTGACCAGCGCGCGCCTGCGCCATCCCGGGGCCAGGTTCAGCCTGGCGGCGCGGGTCGGCTCCGGCCGTCAGACCTGACCGGGCGATTCGGGGCCAGGGCGCGCCCGGGCGCGGCCGGATTCGACAACCCCGTGTCGCCGGGGCGATTTCGGCCATTGACAAGTGGGGAGGTTATCAGTCATCTAGACTTGTATAGAGAACTACATACAAAGGGAGAGTTCTATGCAAAGACGTGCTTTCTTGAGGGGGACGGCCCTCACCGCAGGCGGCGCGGCGCTGGCCGCTCCGGCCCTGGCCCAGGAGCGGATCGAATGGGACATGGTCACCTCGTGGCCGACCGGCGCACCGGGCGTCGACGACAGCGCCAGACGGATCGCCAAGACCATCAACGAGCTGTCGGGCGGGCGTCTGGTGATCACGGTGCATGGCGCCGGCGAGATCGTCCCCGCCTTCGGGGTCTTCGACGCCGTGTCGCAGGGGACCGCGCAGATCTACCACTCGGTGCCGTCCTACTGGACGTCGAAGAACAAGGCGTTCGGTCTCTTCGGGTCGTTCCCCTTCGGCTTTACCGCGCCCGAGCACATGGGCTGGATGTATCACGGCGGCGGGCAGGAGCTCTATGACCGCGCCTACGACCAGTTCGGCATGAAGGGCTTCATCGCCGGCAACTCGGGCCCGCAGTGGTTCGGCTGGTTCCGCGAGCCGATCGAGACCGTCGACGACCTGCGCGGGTTGCGCATGCGCTCGAACGGGTTCGCCGGCGAGATGCTGCGCAAGGTCGGCGCGGCGGTGGTGTCGCTGCCCGGCGGCGAGGTGTTCCAGGCGCTGCAGACCGGCACCATCGATTCGGGCGAATTCATCGGCCCGTGGAACGATTTCGCCTTCGGCTTCCACCAGGTCGCCAAGCACTACTACTATCCCGGCGTCGGCGAGCCCTCGTCGGCCGAAGAGATCGTCTGCAACCGCGCGGCCTGGGACGCCCTGCCCGACGACCTCAAGCTGATCGTCAAGACCGCGGCGATGGCGGCATCGGAGTTCACGACCACCGATTACGACATCAACCACGCCCGCGCGCTCGAGACCCTGGTCAACGAGCACGGCGTGACGCTGCACAAGATCCCCGACGCGATCAACGACGCGCTGGGCGCGGCGGCGAACGACATCGTGAAGGAGCTTCTGGCCGATTCCGATCCGCTGGTCGCCGACACCATGGCCAGCTATGCCAAGTACCGCAACGAAACGGCGGAATACGCCCGCTACAGCTATGCCGGGAACATGAACGCACGGACGTTCGACTTCGCCGAGAGCTGATGCACGGACGGACCCTGTGAAGGCAATGACCGCCATCAGCCGCCTGCTGGACTGGCCCTCCCGCCTGATCGGGCGCTGGCT
>CAZNMK010000228.1:0-891 GCA_964574045.1 uncultured Roseovarius sp.
CGCGCCGCGTGCCAGCAGAACTCGGCGGCGCCCATCACCCCCCAGGCAATGCCGAACCGCGCCCGGTTGAGGCAGCCGAACGGCCCCTTGAGCCCCTCGACATTGGGCAAGAGCGCCTCCTCGCCGACCTCGACCCCGTCCATCACGATCTCGCCGGTGATCGAGGCGCGCAAGCTCAGCTTGCCCTCGATCTTGGGCGCCGAGAGCCCCTTGAGCCCCTTGTCGAGCACGAAACCGCGGATCTTGCCGTCATGCGCCTCGGACTTGGCCCAGACGACAAAGACATCGGCGATCGGGCTGTTGGAAATCCACATCTTGGACCCGGTCAGGCGATAGCCGCCCTCGGTTTTGACCGCGCGGGTCTTCATCCCGGCCGGGTCCGAGCCGGCATCGGGTTCGGTCAGGCCGAAACAGCCGATCAGCTCGCCCGTGGCCAGGCCGGGCAGGTATTTCCGGCGCTGCTCCTCGCTGCCATAGGCATGGATCGGGTACATCACCAGGCTCGACTGCACGCTCATCATGCTGCGATAGCCCGAATCGACGCGCTCGATCTCGCGCGCCACGAGGCCATAGCTGACATACCCGGCGCCGAGCCCGCCGTATTCCTCGGGAATGGTCGTGCCCAGGAGCCCCATCTGCCCCATCTCGCGGAAAAGGCCGGGATCGCTGGTTTCGTTTTCGTAGGCCTTCGCAACGCGCGGCGCCAGCACGTCGGCGGCAAAGCTGCGGGCGCTCTCGGCGATCATGCGCTCGTCTTCTTCCAGCTGTTTTTGCAGGAAAAACGGGTCTTCCCAGTCGAACGAGCCCAGTCCGGGCCGGTCCTTGGCGCGCAGCGCCGGGGCGTCGAGGCTCATGGCATCTCTCCTCATGCGGAATGCTCAAATCATTTGC
>CAZNMK010000228.1:901-5064 GCA_964574045.1 uncultured Roseovarius sp.
AAAATAGCGAGAATTCGGCATCATTGCATGAGGAAACCGCATAAATGCCCCCTGCCCCGCGCCGTTTCCTGCCCTCCACCGCCAGCCTGCGCGCGCTCGAGGCGGTCGACCGGCTGGGCAGCGCCACCGCCGCCGCCGACGAGCTCAACCTCACCCAGGGCGCCGTCAGCCGGCAGCTGCAGACGCTCGAGGATCAGCTCGGCGTGCGGCTGCTGCTGCGCCAGGGCAGGCGGTTGCGGCTCACGCCCGAGGCCGCCGACTATGCCGCATCGGTGCGCGAGGCGCTGCAGAAGATCGCCCAGGCATCGCTGCGGCTGACGGTGAACCCGTCGGGCGGGTCGCTCGACCTGGCGATCCTGCCCACCTTCGGGATGCGCTGGCTGGTGCCGCGGCTGCCCGATTTCGCCCGCCGCCACCCCGAGGTGACGATCAACCTCGCAACCCGTCTGCGCCCGTTCAACTTTGCCTCGGAAGATTTTGACGCAGCGATCTTTTTCGGGGATGGCGCCTGGCCCGGAACGGCGGCGTTGAAGCTGCGCGACGAGGCGCTGGTGGCGGTCGCCGCGCCCGCCCTGCTGGAGACCGACGCGCCGCGCATGCCGCCGGATCTGCTGCGCCTGCCGCTCTTGCACATCGAAACCCGTCCGCGGGCATGGCCGGACTGGTTCGCCGCCCACGGGGTGATGGCCGAGACGGTTACCGGCACGTTCTACGACCAGTACGCCACCATCACCCAGGCGGCGCTGCACGGGCTGGGGGTGGCGCTCTTGCCCGACTACCTGGCGGAACAGGACCTGGCCACCGGCCGGCTCGTGCGCGCCTGGGGCGGGCCGACACCCCTGCCCGGCGGGTATTACCTGGTCTGGCCCAAGACCAGGGCGCGTCACGGCGCGCTGGTCACGTTCCGCGACTGGCTGGCGACCCAGGCCGACGACGACGACCGCCTGCCGCGCTAGCCGTGCCGCCTTCAGCCGCCCGCCCGCACCAGCCCGTCGCGGAACCGGCGCATGTTGCGCCGATAGTCGCGCGCGCTGCCGCGCAGCCCCTCGATGGCGGCGGCATCGAGGCTGCGCACCACCCGACCGGGCGTGCCCATCACCAGGCTGCCGGGGGGGATTTCCTTGCCCTCGGTCACCAGCGCCCCGGCGCCGATCAGGCAGTTCTCGCCGATCGTCGCACCGTTCAGCACCGTCGCCCCCATGCCGATCAGCACGTTCGGCCCCAGGATGCAGCCATGCAGCATCGCCTTGTGGCCGATGGTGCAGCCCGGCCCGATGGTCAGCGGATAGCCCATGTCGGTGTGCAACACGCAGTTTTCCTGGATGTTGCTGCCCGCGCCCACGACGATGGTTTCGTTGTCGCCTCTCAGCGTGGCGCCGAACCAGACCGATACGCCGGCCTCCAGCACCACGTCGCCGATCACGTTGGCGTCGGGGGCGACCCAGCTATCGGCGTCGATCCGGGGCGTGCGTTCGTGCAGGCTGTATATCGTCATTTCCGTTCCTCGAATTCCCGGTGCAGCCGCCGGACATGGGCGTTCAGCCCCGGCTGCTGCACACGTCTGAGTCGCGCGGCGCTGACGACGGTGGTCAGCCGCGCAAAGGTATCTTCCAGATCGTCGTTGATCAGCACATAGTCGTATTCCGCCCAGTGGCTGATCTCGTCCCAGCTCTTCTGCATCCGCCGGGCGATGACGTCGGGCGCGTCCTGGCCGCGCGTTTCCAGCCGCCGGCGCAGCTCGGCGATCGAGGGCGGCAGGATGAAGACCGACAGCACATGCGCAGCCAAAGCCGAGTTCTGGATCTGCTGCGCCCCCTGCCAGTCGATGTCGAAGAGCACGTCGCGCCCCTGGTCGATCGCCGCCTCGACCGGCGCCCGGGGCGAGCCGTAGAAATGGCCGAAGACGCGGGCGTGCTCGAGCATGCCGCCGGCGTCCACCGCGTGCGCGAACTCTGCCTCGCCGAGGAAACGATAGTCCTGTCCGTCGATCTCGCCCGCGCGCGGCGTCCGCGTGGTGGCCGAGACCGAAAAGGAAATGCTGTCGTCCCAGTCGCGCAGCCGCCGCGACAGCGTCGATTTGCCCGCGCCCGAGGGCGAGGAAAGGATGATGAGAATCCCGCGCCGCCCGCTCATCGCGCACTCCCGCATGGTTCATCTTGCCGCAAATACTCCGGCGGAGTCGCGCGCGAGGCGCGCGACCGGGATGGCGCCCCCTGCCCCGCCGATGCCGCCGTCCGCTCACTCCACATTCTGCACCTGCTCGCGCATCCGGTCGATCACCGTCTTCAGTTCCAGCCCCAGCTTGGTGAGCGCCGCATCCTGGGCCTTGGAACACAGCGTGTTGGCCTCGCGGTTGAATTCCTGCATCAGGAAATCCAGCTTGCGGCCCACCGGGCTGCCCGCCGCCAGCAGGTCGCGCGCCGCGGCGACATGGGCGCGCAGGCGGTCGATTTCCTCGGTCACGTCGAGCTTGACCGCAAGAAGCGCCAGTTCCTGGGCGACGCGGGTCTCGTCGGCCTGCGCCGTCTCCGTCACCCGCGCCAGCGCCGCGCCGAAGGCGCGCCGGATCTCGGGCAGGCGCGCCGTGGCGGCCCCGGCGGCGGCCTCGGTCAGGCGGGCGATCTCGTCGAGCTGCGCCGCCAGCACCCGGGCCAGGGCCTGGCCCTCGGCCTCGCGCATCCGCATGAAGGCCGCCAGCACCGGCTCCATATCCGCCACGAGCGCGGGCGCCAGCGCCTCGGCGCCGGCGTCGTCGGACGGGGTGTCGAAAATGCCGCGCAGCCCCAGCAGGTCGGCCGCCGTGGCGGGGGCAAGCGCGATGCCGCGTTCGGCCGCCCGCGCCTCGACCGCCTCAAGCGCGCTCAGCGCATCCTCCAGCCGCGCGGGGTGAACCGCCAGCGCGCCGGCGCCCTCGTCGCGCGCGAGTTTCAGCGTCAGGTTGACGTTGCCGCGCGCCAACGCCCCGGCCAGCCGCGCCCGCAGTGCCGCCTCCAGCCCCTCGATCCAGTCGGGAACGCGCAGCCGCAGGTCGAGCCCCTTGCCGTTGACGCTGCGCAATTCCCACGCCCAGGAAAACCCCTCGCCGGCCCCTCGGGCGGTGGCGAAACCCGTCATCGATCTGAGCACGCCATCCTCCTGCAAGATACCGCATGCGCCTGCGGGCCCGCGGCCCGGTTCCGGCCCGTCCTATTCCGTCGCCGTGCCGAGGGCAAGCGCGCCGCCGGTTAACCAACCGTGCGCAATCCCCGCGCATTACCGGAAAAACCGTGGCAAATTGTAATCGAATTGATACCGGCCGCGGGCCGCCGGGATATGCCCGCGCCGGACCGCCACCGAGAGGCTGAGATGACCGATCTTGTCGACTGTGCCGCCGCTCCCGCTCCGCCCGACGATGCCGGGCTGCGCGCCCTCGTCGCGTACTGGCGCGGTCTGTGCCGCGGGCCGGAACTGCCGCGGCGCGCGGAAATCGACCCGCGGCGGATCGCGGCGGTGCTGGCCGACGCGTTCGTCGTCGAGCGAATCGCGCCGGGGCTGGCGCGGTTCCGGGTCGCGGGCACGCATCTGGCCGACCTGATGGGCATGGATGTGCGCGGGATGCCGCTCAGCTGCCTGATCCGGCCCGAGGGGCGCGAGCGTTTCGCGGCCGCATTGGCCCGGCTCTTCGAGGAACCCGCAACGCTGGATCTGCGGCTGACGGCGCCCGCCGGGCCGGGCGGCGGGGCGCTGAGCGGGCGGATGGTACTGTTGCCGCTGCAAAGCGATCTGGGCGATGTCAGCCGGGCGCTGGGATGCCTGGTCAGCCGCGGCCGGCCGGCGCGCGCGCCGCGGCGGTTCGACCTGTCGCGTATCGTCGCCACGCCGTGCGCGGCGGCGGCCGCCACGGCCGGTCCCCCCGACCGGCCGGTGCGTTCGTCCCTGCGCGGCGAACGTCCCTGGCTGCGGCTGGCCGCCAGCGACGGCGTGCGCCTGCCGGTCTGAGCCGGACGGTTCAGCCGGTGCGGGCGTCCCCTGCGCGAGCGGCGCGCAGCCCCGACAGTTCCTCGGCCACCAGGAACGCCAGTTCCAGCGACTGCGAGGCGTTGAGCCGCGGATCGCAGGCGGTGTGATAGCGGTCGGCGAGGTCTTCCTCGAGCACCGCGTGCACGCCGCCGGTGCATTCGGTC
>CAZNMK010000229.1:0-5048 GCA_964574045.1 uncultured Roseovarius sp.
GGATAGTCGGTCAGGTATCCATAGCCCGCAAGCGTCTGGATGGCGTCCGAACACACGCGCTCGGCATTGTCCGAGGCGACCAGCTTGGCCATGCAGGCCTCTTTCAGGCAGGGCTGGCCGGTGTCGTGAAGCGAGGCCGCCCTGAGATAGAGCTGCCGCCCGGCCTCGATCCGCGCGGCCATTTCCGACAGGCGGAATTGCACCGCCTGGTGTTCGAAAATGGGTTTGCCGAAGACCTCGCGCTCGCGGGCATAGCGCACGGCGTGATCGAGCGCCGCCTGCGCGATACCCACGGCCACGGCGGCGATGCCGATGCGCCCGCCCTCGAGATTGCCAAGCGCGATGCGCAGCCCGTCGTCTTTGGCGCCGAGCAGGTTTTCGGCGGGCACCCGCAGATCCTGCAGTGCGATCTGGCAGGTATCCGAACTGCGTTGCCCGAGCTTTCTTTCCTTGCGCACGACCGAATAGCCGGGCGTGTCGGTGGGGACCAGAAAGGCGGAAACGCCCTTGTTACCCTTGTCGGGCGAGGTCGAGGCAAAGATCAGCGCGATATCGCCGTGCTGGCCGGTCGTGATGAACTGTTTGATGCCGTTCAGAACATAGTCGCCGTTCGCATCTCTGAGCGCCCGTGTTTTCGGGTTGCCGGCGTCCGAACCGCCACCCGGCTCGGTCAGCAGGAAGGTCGACAGCTTGTCGCCACGGGCCAGTGGCTTGAGGAACCTCTCCTTCTGCGCGTCCGTGCCGTACTTGACGATGGGCATGCAGCCGACGCAGTTGTGGCCGCTCATGATCGTGGCGAGGCCGGCATCCCCATAGGCGATCTCTTCCAGCGCGATCGCGAGCGCGGTGTAGGAGGCGCCGGTGCCGTCCCATTCCTCGGGGACGGTGACACCCATCATGCCAAGCTCGCCCAGCCGCGCCACGATGTCGGTCGGGAACTCGTCCTTTTCGTCCCATTCGCGGGCGCGGGGCACCACCTGTTCGCGTGCGAACCGGTGCGCGATGTCCCGGATCAGGGTTTCTGTTTGCGTGAGCGGCATGAGGCTGTCCAGTCAGGGCGATCCGGGCCGTGGCAGCGAAATGGCATCCGCGGCCCGGGCATGTTCAGTTTCCTTCGAAAACCGGGCGCTCCTTGGCGGCAAAGGCCTCATAGGCGCGGCGGAAGTCATTGGTCTGCATGCAGATGGCCTGGGCCTCGGCCTCGATCTCCAGCGCCTCTTCGATGGTCGCGTTCCATTCCTGGCCGAGGCATTTCTTGGTCATGGCATGGGCGAATGTCGGCGCGTCCCTGGTCAGCTTGGACGCCATCTTCAGCGCATGGGCCAGCACCTCGCCCGCCGGCAGGAGCGCGTTGTAAAAACCCCAGTCGGCGCCCTCTTGCGCGCTCATCGCGCGGCCGAAATACAGCAGCTCGGACGCCCGGCCCTGGCCGATGATCCGCGGCAGGATCGCGCAGGCGCCCATGTCGCAGCCCGCCAGGCCGACGCGGGTAAAGAGAAAGGCGGTCGTGCAATCGTCAGAGCCATAGCGCAGGTCGCTCGCCATGGCGATGATCGCCCCCGCCCCGGCGCAGACACCCTCGACCGCCGCGATGACAGGCTGGGGACAGGCGCGCATTTCGCTGACCAGGGCGCCGGTCATGCGGGTGAATTTCAACAGGTCCGGCATGTCCATTTTGGTCAGCGGCCCGATGATTTCGTGCACGTCCCCGCCCGAGCAGAAGTTGCCGCCCGCTCCGGTAACGACGACGGTTTTCACGTCGCTCGCATAGCGGAACCTGTGAAAGGTGTCGCGCAATTCGGCATAGCTGTCGAAGGTCAGGGGGTTCTTGCGCTCGGGCCGGTTCAGCGTGATCGTGGCGATGCCGTCCCGGACGTCGAGCTTGAAGTGCTCGGGCTCGAAGTCCTTGGCTTGCAGTTCGTACATGTTCGGAATTCCTCTTGATGGGTCTCTTCAGCCGGCCATCGTCAGGCCGCCGCTGACGCTCAGGACCTGGCCGGTGACGAAGCCGGCTTCGGGGCGCGAGAAATAGAAGATGGCATCGGCGATTTCCTCGGGCTTGCCGAGGCGGCGCAGCGGCGTCACCCGGATGAAGGCATCCTGGATCTTGTCCGGCACAGCCGCCAGCAGCGGCGTGTCGGTCGGCCCCGGGCAGACGCAGTTGACGGTTATCCGGTAGCGGGCCATCTCGCGCGCCAGGGATTTGGAAAAGGCGATGATGCCGCCCTTGGCGCCGGCATAGACGGTTTCGCCCATCGAACCGACGCGGCCGGCATCGCTGGAAACGCTGATGATGCGGCCCCCCTGGCGCTCGATCATTTCGTCGAGGAATGTCCGGATGACCATGATCGGGCCGTAGAAGTTGATGTCGACGACCTGCTTCCAGAATTCGGGCGTGTTCTCGACAAAGGGCTGGGTCTTGCCCCAGCCGGCCACATTGACGATCGTGGTGACTTCGCCCGCCCATTCCAGCGCCTTTTTCTTGGCGGCGTCGATCGAGGCCTGGTCGCAGATATCCATCTCGATGAAGAGCGCCTCGCGGCCTTCGTCGCGCAGGGCCTGGGCCGCGGCTTCGCCCGCCGCCGCGTTGATATCGGTCAGAATGGTTTTCGCGCCGGATCGCGCAAAGGTTTTGGCGGTCGCAAGTCCGATCCCGGAAGCGGCGCCGGTGATCAGCGCGGTTTGTTCTCCAGCTTTCATGGTCTCTCCAAATCTGTTCGGGCACTTGCATGCCCGGTTTCGTCCTCTCCGAGAAAACCCCAATTTCCCGACGCTGTCGAGGAAAAACTGATCGAACATTCAGTTCGCTGTTTGTTACGCCTCGCTCGGGTCGGGGTCCGGTTCGAGTGCTCTGCCAGCGTTCGTCAGCGGCTTGAATTCGCCAATATACTTGATAGCAAGTGGAAACATGCCCGGTGAAGCGCCGGGAATGTGCGGGCTGCCGCGAGATGGGGCCTGTGCGATTCAAGCCTTCGTTTGAGGGCTTGACTGCCCGCAAGCACTGAACCATTCTTCACTCGACGGCGGCAAGAAGGAACGGATGCATGATCGGCACGCAAATTCACGACGGATACGCGGCGGTGACGCTCAGGGCGGCGCCCGCCAATGCATTCGATGAAAATCTCCTCGCCGCGCTCGACGCGGCCTTCGAGCAATTCAGGGCGGCCGGCTGCAGCGTGGTCATGTTCGAAAGCGGGCTTTCGGTTTTTTCCGCCGGCGCCAACCTGAAGGTGATGGCGGATACCGTGAAAACCGCCGCGGGCGCCGAAGAAATGCTCGATATGGTGCGCGGAATGCACGCCTTCTTCGACCGGCTCGAAGCCTCGCCGTTCATCAATGTCGCCAAGATCAGGGGTGCCGCCGTCGGGGGCGGGTGCGAATTCGCCCTGGCTTGCGATTTCAGGATCGGCTCGGAAAAGGCCTCGATCGGGTTGCCCGAGGTAAGGCTGGGCCTCATCCCCGGGGCGGGGGGTACGCAAAGGCTGCCGCGGATGATCGGCGAAGCTGCCGCGCGGCGGCTGATTCTGACCGGACAGGTTCTTTCCGCGCAGGAGGCGCTGGATCGCGGAATGCTGGACGAGCTTCACGAGGACGGCGAACTGGACGATGCCGTCCGATCGAAATGCGAGAAGCTTGCCCGATTGCCCGCGCATGCGCTGATCGCGGCGAAGCGGTGCATTCTCGCGTCGCGCAAGGGTTTCGAGGCCGGCATGGCGCGCGAGATCGAGGAGACGAGAGCCCTCTTCAACGACCCGCTGACGCACGATCTGGTGGACGATTTCCTGCAAAGGACGGGCAGTTGAACGAAAGGCGTCAAATGCCGGGGCGAGTCACTGCCATGGAGCCCGCTTCGCCATCGTCCCGCCCAGCGGATTCCCCTGGCCCCGGCAGGCGCTCGCCGCCGGGGATGAAGGGGGTGCCCGTTTCGCGAGTTTCATGGCGAGGGGCGAGAGAGAGGTGCTGATGAATGGAATTTGATGCGGTCCTTATCGAGCCACGCCTGAAGGAAATGACCGAAAAGGGGTTCTGGCATGACAAGACCCCCAACGATTTCTTCGACCGGTGCCTGATCGGGACACCGGACAAGCTGGCCGTTGCATCGGTCAAGGTCGAGACCGGCGCGCGCACCGACCTGACCTATCGCCAGCTCGACCGGCTGGCGCGGCGCGCGGCCGTGGGCCTGACCCGGCTGGGGGTCGTTTCGGGCGACGTGGTTACCTGCCAGCTGCCGAACGGGTGGGAATTCGTGGTCACCTACCTGGCCTGCACGCGCGTGGGCGCGGTTTTCAACCCGGTGATGCACATATTCCGCGAGCGGGAGCTCGGATTCATCCTCGGGCATGGCGAAAGCAAGGTCTTCGTCGTTCCGGCCCGTTTCCGGGGCTTCGACCATGCGGCGATGGCCGAGGAACTGAAGGCGAAGATGCCGAACCTCGAGCATACGGTGGTGGTCGGCGGCACCGGAAGGAACTCGTTCGACGCGCTTCTTCTGGACCCGGATTTCGACGATGCCGAGTTCACCGAAACCCGGCGCGGCCCGAACGAGGTGTGCGAGCTCATCTATACCTCCGGCACCACGGGCGAGCCCAAGGGCGTCATGCACACGGCGAACACCATCCACGCCAACCTCATCCCGTTCGCCGAACGGCTCCGCCTCGGGGAAAGCGACGTGTTCCTGATGGCCTCGCCGATGGGGCATCAGACAGGTTTTGCCTATGGGCTGGTCCTGTCCATCCAGGCGAATGCCAGCACCATCCTGATGGACAGCTGGGACAAGAACATCGCCGCCCGGCTGATCGAATCGGACGGGGTGACGTTCACCATGGCCTCGACGCCGTTTCTGATGGACCTCACGGCAGCGGTCGAGGAAACGGGCGCGGACACCTCGTCGCTGCGCGTATTCCTGTGTTCCGGCACGGCCATTCCGGGGCCGGTGGTCGACCGGGCGCAAAAGACCTTGGGTGCCAGCATAGTATCGGCATGGGGGATGAGCGAAAACGGTGCCGTCGCGATGATCTTTCCCGACGATCCGCCAGAGCGTGCGGTGA
>CAZNMK010000230.1:0-2490 GCA_964574045.1 uncultured Roseovarius sp.
GGCTGGTCTGGGGCTTCTTCTTTACCCCCGACGACTATCGCCAGGGATCGACCGTCAAGATCATCTACCTGCACGTGCCCTCGGCGCTGATGGCGATCAACACCTGGCTGATGATGCTGGTCACCTCGCTGGTGTGGATCGTGCGGCGCCACCATGTCAGCGCGCTGGCGGCCCGCGCCGCGGCGCCCGTCGGGATGGTGATGACGCTGATTGCGCTCGTCACCGGGGCGATCTGGGGGCAGCCGATGTGGGGCACCTGGTGGGCCTGGGATCCGCGGCTTACCTCGTTTCTGATCCTGTTTCTCTTCTACCTCGGCTATATCGCGCTGTGGGAGGCGATCGAGAACGACGACACCGCCGCCGATCTCACGTCGATCCTGTGCCTTGTCGGGTCGGTCTTTGCGCTACTGAGCCGCTATGCCGTGAACTTCTGGAACCAGGGGCTGCACCAGGGGGCCTCGCTCAGCCTCGACCGGCAGGAAAACGTGGCCGATGTGTTCTGGTATCCGCTGGTGGTGACGATGGCGGGGTTCGTGCTCTTTTTCGTGGCGCTGGTCCTGTTGCGCACCCAGACCGAAATCCGCGCCCGCCGGATGCGCGCGCTGATGGCACGGGAGCGGATGGGATGATGCCGGAACTGGGGAAATACGCCGAGGCGGTGCTGTCGTCCTATGCCGTCTCGCTGCTGCTGCTTCTGGTTCTGACCGTGGCCAGCATCCGCCGCGCGCGCCGGGTCCGGAAGGAACTGCAGGATTTTGAAGGAAGGGCGAAAAGGAATGGCTAGGGTATCGCCGCTGATGGCCGCGCCGCCGCTCATATTCGCGGCGCTGGCGGCGCTTTTCTTTTTCGGGATGCAGCGCGACAATCCCGACGATCTGCCCTCGACCTTCATCGGGCGTCAGGCCCCGCCTGTGCCGGCGGCCAGCCTGCCGGGGCGTACACGGTTCGGCGATGCGGACCTGCGAACGGGCGAGGTGAGCGTGGTCAATTTCTGGGCCAGCTGGTGCCCGCCCTGCCGCGCCGAGCACCCCACGCTGCACCGGCTCAGCGACGAGGGTATCCGCCTCTTTGGCATCAACTTCAAGGATACCGAGGCACAGGCCAACCGCTATCTCGACGACGACGGCGACCCCTTTGCCGGCATCGCCTTCGATCCCGGCGGGCGCACGGCCATCGAATGGGGCGTGACCGGCCCGCCGGAGACATTCATCATCGCCGGCGACGGGACCGTGCTCTACAAGTTCATCGGGCCGCTGGTGGGCGATGACTACGAGCAGCGGTTCCGCCCCGAACTGGACAAGGCGCTGGGCGCATCTCGGTGACGGGCGCGCTTGCGCCCGGGGGGCGGGATTGGTATCTGCCCCGGGGAAATCCCAAGTAATTCCGTCGGACGAAAGACGAGGCCCAGGTGAGCGCAGCCCCCCCCAGACTCGAAGTCAGGCACCTGGTGCGCCGCTATGGCGGGCGCGTGGTGGTCGACGACGTGTCGCTGCAGGTCCATCCGGGGCAGGTGACCTGCCTGCTGGGGCCGTCGGGCTGCGGCAAGTCGACGACGCTGCGCATCATCGCCGGGGTCGAGATGCAGGACAGCGGCGAAATCTGGGTCGATGGCAAACTGGTCTGCGACACGGTTTTCCGGATCCCGCCCGAGCGGCGCAATATCGGGCTGATGTTCCAGGATTTCGCGCTGTTTCCGCATCTGCGGGTGGGCGAGAACGTGGGCTTTGGCCTTTCGGGCGACAAGGCGGCGGTGGCGGACCGGGTGCGCGACCTGCTGGAACGGGTGGGGCTGGGGCGGTACCGCAACGCCTATCCGCACGAGCTGTCGGGCGGCGAGCAGCAGCGCGTCGCGCTGGCGCGGGCGCTGGCGCCGGGTCCGTCGATCATGCTGATGGACGAACCCTTTTCCGGGCTCGACAATCGCCTGCGCGACGGCATCCGCGACGAGACGCTGGAGATATTGCGCGAACAGGACACTGCCGTTCTGCTGGTCACGCACGAGCCCGAGGAGGCGATGCGCATGGCCGACAAGATCGCGCTGATGCGCGACGGGCGGATCGTGCAGGAAGGCGCGCCCTACAACATCTACAACGCGCCCGCGGACCGCGACGCGGTGGCGTTTTTCAGCGACACCAACGTGATCCGCGGCCGGGTGCGCGGGTCGCTGGTGGAAACCGCCTTTGGCCAGTTCCTGGCGCCGGGCGTGCACGAGGGCAACGAGGTCGACATCGTGATCCGCCCGCAGCACGTCAAGCTGGACTTCGACCGAAACGGGCGCGGCCCCGATCCGACGATCGAGATGGGCACGCCGGCGCGCGGGGTGGTCAAGCGCGCGCGCTTCCTGGGCTCCGAGAGCCTGGTGGAATTCCGCATGGACTACGACGGGTCGATCTTCAAGGTGACGGTGCCGAACGTGTTTCTGCCAGCCGAGGGCAAGCCGATGTGGCTGATGATCCGGCGCGACAAGTGCTTCCTGTTTCCGCTGGGCGG
>CAZNMK010000230.1:2590-5046 GCA_964574045.1 uncultured Roseovarius sp.
AGCCGATGTGGCTGATGATCCGGCGCGACAAGTGCTTCCTGTTTCCGCTGGGCGGAAGGCGGCTGTCGCCATGAGCCCGGGCGGGCGGCGCGCGCTGGTCACCGGCGGGGCTGGCGGTATCGGCATGGCTTGTGCCCGCGCCCTGGCGGCGGCCGGGGCAGAGGTGGTGATCGCGGATCGGTCGGACGAGGTTTGCGGACGCGCGCTGGCCGAGTTGCCGGCGGGGGTTGCAGCCATCGCCCTCGATGTCACGGACCGCGTGGCCTGCGAGGCGGCGTTCGCGGCCCAGGCCGCGCGCGGCGGGGTCGACATCCTGGTGACCTGCGCGGCGGTGGTCAGGGCGGCGCCGATCCTCGATTTCGACCCCGGCGACTGGACGCGTATCCTGGATGTGAACCTGACCGGCAGCTTCCATTGCTGCCAGCTGGCGGCGCGGCAGATGGTGGAGAAAGGCTGGGGGCGGATCGTCACGCTGAGTTCGGTCAACGGCCAGATCGCCAATGCCGGACGGGGCGCCTATGCCTGTTCCAAGGGCGGGGTGGACATGCTGACACGCCTGCTGGCGGCGGAGCTGGGCGACAAGGGGGTGACCGCGAATGCGGTGGCGCCGATCCCGGTGGACACCCCGATGATCCTGCAGGTGCAGGGACCGCGCGACCGGGCCGCCTGGGCCGCGCGCACGCCCAACCCGCGCTATGCCCGGCCCGAAGAGGTGGCCTCGGCCGTGACCTATCTGGCCTCGGACGAGGCCGGGTTCATCAACGGTCACATCCTCAACGTCGATGGCGGCTTCATGGCCGCGGGCATCCTGCCGGCGCGGTAGCGGGGGTCAGCGGACGCGGCCGGTGCGGTCGTCGCCAGGGCATGTCGCGTTCTATCGGAAACGCCCGCGCCGCTGGCTCGACCCGGGCCCGTCCAACCGGCAACAGGGCCCCCGCCCGGGCGGCGGGGCGAAGGCGAATCCGATCTGGCCCGATGCGCCCTAACGCTGCTCGTCTTCGCCGGCTTCGTCGGGTGCAAGCAGGCGGATTTCGCCCTGCTCCTGCAGGGTGCGGATTGCCCCGACCACCGCCGACATGGCGGCCTCGCCCTCTTTCGTGCCGACCTTGCCGCGTTCCTCGATCTCTTCGCGCAGCGCATCGCCCATCCGCCGCGAAAGGTTGTCGAGGATGAAGCCCGCCGCCGCGTCCAGTTCGTCCCCGCAGGCGCGCGCGGCCGATAGCGCCGCGGTCAGATCGGGGCGGGGCAGATCGCGGGCGACGGCGGGAATGTCCGCGGGGCGGACCCGGCGGGGGATGTCGGCAAAGGTGAAGATCGCCTTGCGCACGAGGCGGGCGAAATCCTGGTCGGTCTCTTCGAGGCCGGCGAGCACGTCGTCGCGCGTGGCCGCCTGCGAGAAGTTGAGGATGGCGCCGACCCGCTGTTCGGGCCCTTTGTCGAAGGCGGTCTTGGGCATGTCATGCAACTGGGTCGCCAGTGCCAGCCCGATGCGGTCGACGGCATCGGGGGTGGCCGCGCCGGTTTGCGACACTGCATAGGCGATGCGGCGCGCGGCCGCGCCGGGCAGCCGTCCGAGCAGGTCGGCCGCGCGGGCGACGTCGAGCTTGGACAGCAGGATCGCCGCCACCTCGGGACTTTCGGAATGCAGGATGTCCAGCAGGGTGCCGGTGCCGGCGTTGCAGACCTGGCGCCAGGGATCGCCGAACTGGCGAACGCCGGCCTCCTTGCGCAGACGCGCGGCGGTCTGCGGGCTGATGCGCCCGTCGAGCGCCAAGAGCGCCCCGGCGACGCCGCCCGGAAAGGTCAGGCCCGTTGCCTCGATCTCGGTGGCGAATTCGGCGACGACATCGGCCAGGGTGGCGCGGTCGACATAGCGCATGGCGCCCATCTGCGTGGTCAGCGCCTCCTGCAGCGGCTCGGGCAGGTCGGAAAGCGGCACATCGGCCCCCTCGCGCAGCAGGAAACGCACCACGATGGCGGCCTTTTGCCGCCTTGTGAGGCGGGTGGCGGCGCCGCCGGCGGCTGGCCGCCGCGGGCCGGTGATGGCGGCAATGTCGGTGGCTGGCATCGCGGGTCCCGTCCGGTTTTACCGGCAGGGTAGGGCGGGCGGGTAAAGGAATCCCTAAACGCGAAACGGGCGGCCGCGAAGGCCGCCCGCCCGCTGCGGAGGAGTGGCTCGCAGGCCCCTCAGCTGGAGGCCGGCGGCACGCAGGTGCTGGTTTCGGGGTCAAAGGTGCTGCCTTCGGCACAGGACATCGCCTGCTTGTCGTGGAAGGCGCAACCGGCATGGGCTGCCACCGCCGAGGCGACCGTGAGGGCCGCGGAGACCAGGACGATTTTCATGTTCATGTCGGTATCTCCTGCTTGACGCAGGTCGCATTCTAGCACGGAACACCCCGCCCGCGCGAAAAATTTCGAATCCGGCGCTCAACTATTGCCGAACACCCGCGCAAAGA
>CAZNMK010000231.1:0-5042 GCA_964574045.1 uncultured Roseovarius sp.
CTTCTGCGACCTGCTCGACGAGATGTGCCGCCGCACCGGGACACGGTTCCTGATCATCACCCACCACGCCGTCACCATGAGCCGGATGGACCGCCTCTTCGGCGTCACCATGGGCGAGCAGGGGGTCAGCCAACTGGTGTCGGTCGATCTCAGGAAGGCGGAGCAGATGGTGGCGTGATGTCCTGGAAATTTCCAGACCATGTCTGGATGTCCCGGCCTCTCCCGCTCAGGTAAACCGATTGTCCCTCGGAAACCCGCGCGGCGCCATGCGGCCCGCGGTGGCGCGTTTGCCCAGCCATTCGGCGAGGTCGGTCTGGGTGCGGGTGCGCCCGGCCGGATCGAGCCAGCTCAGGCCGTCTGCCAGATCGAAGGTGGTGGCGTCGCTCAGGCCACCGTCCTTGTATTTCTGCAGCCGCACCCCCTTGCCGCGCGTCATCTCGGGCAACTCCGAGACCGGAAAGACCAGCACCTTGCGGTTCTCGCCGACGCAGGCGACGTGATCGCCGGCGACCGGCCTGCAGACCCTGGCCCGCACCTCGCCGCGGACGTTCAGCACCTGCTTGCCGGTGCGGGTCTGGGCCACGACCTCGTCCTCGGGCACGACAAAGCCGTCGCCGGCCGAAGACGCCACCAGGAGCCGCCCGCCGGGGCGGTGGATGAAGAGCGCCACGATGTCGGCCTCGTTGGGCAGATCGACCATCAGCCTGAGCGGCTCGCCCATGCCGCGCCCGCCGGGCAGGTTGGCCGCCGAGAGCGTATAGAACCGTCCGTTGGTGGCAAAGACCAGCAGGCGGTCGGTGGTCTCGGCATGGAAGGTGAAGCGCGCGCCGTCGCCATCCTTGAACTTCAGCTCGCGGCCGAGGTCGATATGCCCGGTCATGGCGCGGATCCAGCCCATCTGCGAGCACACGACCGTGATCGGCTCGCGCTCGATCATCGCCTCGAGCGGCACCTCCTCGACCTCGCCGGCCGACGCGAAGCCGGTGCGCCGGGCGCCGCCGGGATAGTCCTTGCCGAAGGTCTTTTTCACCGATCTGAGCTGATCGGCCACCGCCGCCCATTGCCGCGAGTCGTCCTCGAGCAGATCCTCGAGTTCGGCCCGCTCTTCCATCAGCGCGTCGCGTTCGCGCCTGAGCTCGATCTCCTCCAGCCGGCGCAGGCTGCGCAGGCGCATGTTGAGGATCGCCTCGGCCTGCACGTCCGACAGCCCGTCCTCGTCGCCGCCCGGCGCGGGCGGCACATAGTCGCGCTCGGACGTGGCGCGGACGAACGCACGCCCCCAGACCTCGCGCATCAGGGCCGGTTTCGGGTCGTCGTCGTAGCGGATGATGTCGATCACCCGGTCGAGGTTCAGGAACGCGACGATCAGCCCCTCGAGCACCTCCAGCCGGTGGTCGATCTTTTCCATCCGGTGGCGCGACCGCCGGATCAGCACCTCGCGGCGGAAATCGAGAAAGGCGCGCAGCACCTCCTTCATCGAGCAGACCCTGGGCGTCACCCCGTCGATCAGCACGTTCATGTTGAGCGAGACCCGCACCTCGAGATCGGAGTTGCGGAACAGCATCCCCATCAGAACCTCGGGATCGACGTTTTTCGACCGCGGCTCCAGCACCATGCGGATGTCGTCGGCGCTCTCGTCGCGGATGTCGGCCAGGATCGGCACCTTGCGGGTCTGTATGAGTTCGGCCAGCTTCTCCACCAGCCTGGATTTCGGCACCTGGTAGGGGATTTCCGTGACCACGATCTGCCACTGGCCGCGGCCCAGTTGCTCGACCTCCCAGGCACAGCGCAGCCGGAAACCGCCGCGCCCGGTACGATAGGCCTGGGCGATGCTTTCGGGCGGCTCGACGATGACGCCGCCGGTCGGGAAATCCGGGCCCCGCACATGGTTCAGAAGCGTGTCGTCGCGCGCATCGGGCGACTTGATCAGGTGCAGGCAGGCGTCGATCAGCTCGGCGATGTTGTGCGGCGGGATGCTGGTGGCCATGCCCACGGCGATGCCGCTGGCGCCGTTCGCCAGCAGGTTGGGAAACGCCGCCGGCAGCACCACGGGCTCGGTCAGGGTGCCGTCGTAGTTGGGGCGGAAATCGACCGCGTTCTCCGCCAGCCCCTCGAGCAGGGCCTCGGCAACGGGGGTCAGGCGGGCCTCGGTATAGCGGCTGGCGGCGGGGTTGTCGCCGTCGATGTTGCCGAAATTCCCCTGCCCGTCCACGAGCGGGTAGCGGACCGCGAAATCCTGCGCCAGCCGCGCCATCGCGTCATAGATCGCGGCGTCGCCGTGGGGGTGATAGTTGCCCATCACGTCGCCCGAGATCTTGGCCGATTTGCGAAAACCCCCGGTCGAGTTCAGCCGCAACTCGCGCATGGCGTAGAGAATGCGGCGGTGCACCGGCTTCAGCCCGTCGCGGGCATCGGGCAGCGCGCGGTGCATGATCGTCGAGAGCGCATAGGTCAGGTACCGCTCGCCGATGGCCCGGCGCAGCGGTTCGGCAACGGTTTCGGGGCCGCTATCGGGACCGTCCAGAAGATCGCTCATGGAACGGGTGATAGTCCCGCGGCGTTTCGGCGTAAAGCGGCAAGCGGGCTTTTGGCATGATGCCCGCGGCCGAATCGTGTAATCTGGCCCTCACCTTTGTGCCGCTGCTGTTCATGTCTTGGGGGAATGCCGCGCGATGTGGCGCTTTATCGCGACCTCTTTTGCCCTGCTCGGCCTGGCGTTCTACCTGCTGAGCGGCGGCGCCGATTACGAGCCCGCGCCGGGCTCGCTGCAGGCAGCGGCCGACCGCGAGCGCCCGCAGGCCCGGACCGCGCCCGAACGCCCCGCCCCCCCGTCGCCCAGCCTGGCCGAGGTCGAGGCGACGATGGACAGCCTGCGCCGTGCCGAGGCCGAGACCGAAGACCTGTCGGTGACGCTGGCCGCCACGCGGCTCGACGGTGCCGGCATCATCGCCGCCGAGGCCAGCCGCCCCAAGGCCGAGCTGCTGAACCTGAACCTGCCCGAAAGCGCCATGACCGGCGGCACCGCCGGCGACACCCCGGCCCAGGATGACGGAATCGCGGCCGCGCTCGCCGCGGCGCTGGGTCAGACCGACCACGAGTCCGCCGACCTGCGCTGGGTCAAGGAAAGCATGGTCGATCTGCGCGTCGGGCCGGGGCTGAGCTTCGACACCGTGACCCGGATCACCAAGGGAACCGAGGTGGCGGTCCTCGAAAACCCCGGACACGGCTGGTTGAAAGTTCAGGTGACGGGCGGCTATCAATCGGGATGGGTGGCCGAATGGCTGCTGGTGGAACCTGACTAGCGAAAAGGCGGGCGGCGCCCCCGATGGACCGCAAGAGCATTCTCATCACCGGGTGTTCCTCGGGCATCGGGCAGGACGCGGCGCACGGGCTCAGGGCGCGCGGCTGGCGCGTCTTCGCCTCCTGCCGCAAGACGCGGGATTGCCAACGCCTTGGCGCCGAGGGTTTCGAGAGCCCGCTGATCGACTATCAGGACGCACGGACCGTCGCCGCCGGGCTGGACGAGGTGCTCGCCGCCACCGGCGGGCGGCTCGACGCGCTCTTCAACAACGGCGCCTTCGCCTGCCCCGGCGCGGTCGAGGACCTGCCCGCCGACGCGCTGCGCGACATTTTCGAGGCGAACTTCTTTGGCTGGCACGACCTGACGCGCCGCGCGATCGCCGTCATGCGGACGCAGGGCGCGGGGCGGATCGTGCAGAATTCGTCCGTGCTGGGGCTGGTGCCGGCCCGGTTTCGCGGCGCCTATGTCAGCACCAAATACGCGCTCGAGGGGCTCACGGACACGCTGCGGGTGGAGATGCGCGGCACCGGCATCCACGTGATCCTCATCGAGCCGGGGCCGGTGACGTCGAAAATCCGCGAAAACGCCATCCCGCATTTCGAACGCTGGATCGACTGGCGGAACTCGGCCCGCAGCGGCCAGTACAAGGCCGTCCTGCGGCGGCTGTACGAGGACCGCGGCCGCGATCCGTTCGAACTGCCGCCCTCGGCGGTGACGAGAAAACTGATCCGCGCGCTGGAATCGCCCCGCCCGCGGCCGCGCTACTATGTCACCACGCCCACCTACCTGATGGGGGCGCTCAGGCGGGTCCTGCCGACGCGGGCGCTGGACTGGCTGATCGCCAGGGGCTGACATTTTTCGCTTTCGTCCGGTCCGCCTTCCGCTCTACATGCTCGCCAAGGACACGACGAAAGTACCGGCCCATGTTCAACGACCCTCTTTTCATCCTTGTCGTGCTGGCCTGCGGCGTTGTCGCCGCGATCCTGCTGATGGGGGTCGCCACCTTCGGCCGGGGCGGGGCCGAGAGCGGAAAGCGGTCGAACCGGCTGATGCGCTGGCGGATCGCCGCCCAGTTCGTCGCGGTCCTGCTGATCCTTCTTTTCGTATTGATCCGCCGCCAGGGGGGGCAGTGACATGGTCGTTCTCAACAAGATCTACACCCGTACCGGCGACGCCGGCGAAACCGCGCTCGGCAACGGCGTGCGGGTGGCCAAGCATTCGCCGCGGGTGACGGCCTACGGCACCGTCGACGAACTGAACGCGACGGTGGGCCTCGCACGGCTCAGGACCACGGCCGAATCGGACGAGGCGCTGATGCGCATCCAGAACGACCTCTTCGATCTGGGCGCGGACCTGTGCCGCCCCGACATGGACCGCGACGCCGAAGCCGAATACACCCCCCTGCGCGTGACCGACGCCCAGGTCGGCCGGCTGGAGGCCGAGATCGACGCCATGAACGCGGACCTTCAGCCGTTGCGCAGTTTCATCCTGCCGGGCGGGTCCGAGCTGTCGGCGGCGCTGCATCTTTGCCGCACCGTTGCGCGCCGCGCCGAACGCCATGCGGTCGAACTGACGACGGTGGAAGACGTGAATCCGGCGGCGGTCAGGTACCTCAACCGTCTCAGCGACTGGTTCTTCGTCGCCGCCCGCACCGCCAACGACGGCGGCAAGGCCGACATCCTGTGGGTTCCGGGCGCGAACCGCTGAAGGCGGGCGCCGTTCGATCTATAGTATCCCGACA
>CAZNMK010000232.1:0-331 GCA_964574045.1 uncultured Roseovarius sp.
CCGGCCTCGGGCAGAAGCTGGGTGAAAAGCGGCAGCGCGCCGGCGGTGTTGGCGGTGAAAAAGATGGCGTTGGCCTGGTTTTCCTCGGCTGCCTGCCTGATCCGCGGCACCGCGTCGATCACGCCCTTTTGCGAGAACTCGTAGCTGACGCTACCGGCTGGAAAGGCGGCGTTGCGGGTGATCGCCTCCTGGATCGCCTGCTGCCCGAGGCGCTCGGCCCCGGTTCCGGCATAGACGGTCAGGATGCGGTCGCGGCCCTGGGCGGCGGCAAAGCCGACCAGCCGGTTGGCGGTGCTCTGGAAGGTCTGGCCGAGGATGAAGAGATTGCCGC
>CAZNMK010000232.1:341-5016 GCA_964574045.1 uncultured Roseovarius sp.
GAAGGCCAGCACGCTGACCCCGCGCCCGGCCGCGGCCTGCGCGGCGGCGCTGGCCGACTGCGCGTGCAGCGGGCCGATGATGATGCGGGCGCCGTCGGCCACCGCCTGTTGCGCCGCCTCGCGCGCCTTGGCGGCGTTGCCGGCGGTGCCGTAGACGCGCAGGTCGATCTGCACGCCGGCAAGGTCCGACGCCGCCAGCCGCGCCGCGTTCTCCAGGTCGCGCGCCAGCCGTTCCTCGTTGGCGTCGGCCGATCCGTGCGGCACCAAGAGGGCCACCGGCACCGGCGCGGATGGCGTGATCGACGGCCCCGACCCGATCACGGGACCGCCCTGGCAGGCCGCGAGGGCGAACGCGGCGATGAGCGCGAGCAGGGCGGAGAACGGCTTGCGGAGCCTGTGAAAAACGGCGAACATGAACGGCATGCGCTCCTTTGTGGCGGCGGGACGGGGTCCCCTGCGGGTTTCGTGCCCGATAATAGACGTCAGGCGGGATGGGTCCAGTGGTGAATCCGGACAAGACGGCGCTGGCGCCGGGGCTGTATCTGATCGCCACCCCGATCGGGGCGGCGCGCGACATCACCTTGCGGGCGCTCGACATTCTCGGCACGGCGGACGTGCTGGCGGCCGAGGATACCCGCAGCCTGCGGCGGCTGATGGAAATCCACGGCATCGCGCTCGGCGGACGCCCGCTGATCGCTCATCACGATCACAGCCCGGCGGCGGCGCGGCGGCGCATACTCGATGCGCTCGGCGCGGGCAAGACGGTGGCCTATGCCGCCGAGGCGGGCACGCCGATGGTGTCGGATCCGGGCTTCGACCTGGCGCGCGCGGCGGTGGCGGAGGGGCATGCGCTGGTCTCGGCCCCCGGCCCGTCGGCGGCGGTGACGGCGCTGACGCTGTCGGGCCTGCCGGCCGAGCGGTTCCTTTTCGCCGGTTTCCTGCCGGCCACGGCGGGCAAGCGGAAAACGGCGCTGGCGGAACTGGCTCAAGTGCCGGCGACGCTGATCTTCTACGAAGCGCCGCATCGGGTGGCGGCGATGCTGCGCCAGGCGGCGGATATCCTCGGCGGCGGGCGCAGGGCGGCGCTCTGCCGCGAGATGACCAAGAAATTCGAGGAGGTTCTGCGCGGCAGCCTGCAGGAACTGGCCGACGCGGCGGCCAAACGGACATTGAAGGGCGAGATCGTCGTGCTGGTGGGGGCGGGGGATGGGGATTCGCGAAACGTTAGGGAAATGGATGTAGAACGTGAATTGACGAAGGCGCTTCGGACGCAGTCGGTACGCGATGCCGCCGATACCGTTTCGGAACAGCTGGGGCTGAAGCGGCGGGATGTGTACCAGCGTGCGCTGGCGATCGCGAAGGACATGGAATGACGAAACATTTCCGGCCCGGCCCGAACGGTGTGCAGGTGCTTTCCCCGGCTGGCGGGTTGGCGCCGGTACCGGCGAACCGGCGCCGGCGGGGGCGGCGCAACTATCTCTCGGGCCTGAGCGCCGAACGGGCGGTGGCCGCGGAGTACGATCGCCGCGGCGCCGACCTGATCGAAACCCGCTGGCGCGGGCAGGGCGGCGAGATCGACCTGATTTTCCTGCACCGCGGCGTCTATGTCTTCTGCGAGGTCAAGAAGGCGCGCAGTTTCGACGAGGCGGCCATGCGGCTGTGCCCGGCGCAGGCGCGCCGCATTCACGTCGCCGCGTCGGAATACCTTGGCCACACCCCTGCGGGCCAGCTGTCTCAGGTGCGGTTCGACCTGGCGCTTGCCGACGATGCCGGCCGGATCGAAATCCGCGAAGGCGCGTTCAGCCATTTCTGAATTGCGCCCCCGGACCGGTTGGCGCATTTAGGGCGCAGTCGCAATCGTCCGGAGACAGCCCATGAAGGTCGCCTTTCAGATGGATCCGATCGGGGCGGTGGATATCGCCGCCGACAGCACCTTTCGGCTGGCCGAGGAGGCGCAGGCGCGGGGGCACGAGCTTTTCTACTACACGCCCGAGCGGCTGAGCTACAACCAGGGCCGGATCGAGGCGCTCGCCTGCCCGCTGGAGGTGCGCCGCGTCCAGGGCGACCATTTCCGTCTTGGCGAAGAGGCGGTTCGCGATCTGGCCGCAATGGACGCGATCTGGCTGCGCCAGGACCCGCCCTTCGACATGTTCTACATCACCACGACCCATCTCCTGCAGCGGCTGGCGCCGGCCACGCTGGTGGTGAACGATCCGTTCTGGGTGCGCAACTTTCCCGAAAAGCTGCTGGTGCTCGACTTCCCCGAACTGACGCCGCCGACCGCCGTCGCCCGCGATCTCGACACCATCCGGGCCTTTCGCGCCGAGCATGGCGACATCATCCTCAAGCCGCTCTACGGCAATGGCGGGGCGGGCGTCTTTCACCTGCCGCAGAGCGACCGCAACCTTGCCGCGCTGCACGAGCTTTTCACCGGCCTTTCGCGCGAACCTATGATCGTGCAGAAGTACCTGCCGCAGATCGCGCGGGGCGACAAGCGCGTGATCCTGGTCGACGGCGAACCCGTGGGCGCCATAAACCGCATCCCCGGCGAGGGCGAGACGCGCTCGAACATGCATGTCGGCGGGCGGCCGGAAAAGGCGGCGCTCAGCGACCGCGACCGCGAGATCTGCGCCCGCATCGGCCCGCTCCTGCGGGAAAAGGGGCAGGTCTTCGTCGGCATCGACGTGATCGGCGACTACCTGACCGAAATCAACGTCACCTCGCCCACCGGCATCCAGGAGCTGGAGCGTTTCGACGGGGTGAACGTGGCCGCGCGGATCTGGGAGGCGGTGGAGGCGCGGCGCGGGTGAGCCTGAGGCGGCGCCTTCTCAACGCCTGGCTGCGGCTGACGGAAAAACGCGCCCTTGCGCGTGCCGCCACGCCGCAGGAACTGCGGGCGCCGTTCGAGATCAAGGCGCGGCTGTTCTTCCGCGCGCCGCGCGGCACGGTCTGCGAGCGCGGCGACGTCGCCGGGGTGCCGGTGCAATGGGTCGCGGCGCGCGGGGTGAGGCGCGAGGATGCGCCGCTCCTGCTCTATTTCCACGGCGGCGGCTATGTCTTCGGCTCGCCCGGCACGCACCGGGCGATGCTGGCCCGGCTGTCGCAGCTGGCTCGATTGCCGGCCTGCCTGCCCGGCTACCGGCTGGCGCCCGAGCATCCCTTTCCCGCGGCGGTGGAGGATGCGCTGGCGGTTCATACTGCCCTCGCCGGTCGTCCGGGCGGTGTGGTTCTCGGCGGCGACAGCGCCGGCGGAGGGCTGGCGCTGGCGGTGCTGGGCGAGGTTCTGCGGCGCGGCATGGCTCCTCCGGCGGGGCTTTTCGCCTTTTCGCCGCTCACCGACATGACGTTCTCGGGCAAGAGCCTGCGCGGCAACGCGCGCGCCGACCCGCTGCTGCCGGCGGCGCGGGCGCACGAAATGGCCGCGATGTACCTGCAGGGCGCGGCCGCCGACGATCCGCGCGCCTCGCCGCTACTGGCCGATTTCGCCGGCGCGCCGGCGGTCTGGCTGGCGGCGAGCGATACCGAAATCCTGGTTGACGACACGCGGAGGATGGCGGCGCGCCTGCGCGCCCAGGGGGTCGAGGTCAGCGTCACGGTCGCGCCCGGGCTGCCCCATGTCTGGCCCTTGTTCCATGGCTGGCTGCCCGAGGCGGACGCGACCCTGCGCGAACTCGCCGCCTGGATCAGCGCGCTGCCGCCGAGCTCAGCCGGTAGCTGACCGCCTCGGCCACATGCGGCTGGCGCACGCCCTCGGACCCGTCGAGATCGGCGATCGTGCGCGCCACCCGCAGCACCCTGTGATAGCCGCGCGCGGTCAGGCCGAAGCGGTCGGCCACGCGCGTGAGCAGCGCGCGCCCCTCGGTATCGGGGGTCGCGATCTCGGTCAGCGCCTCGCCCTCGGCATCGGCGTTGAGATGCATGTCCGCCCGGCCCTGAAAGCGCGCCTCCTGCACCCCGCGCGCCGCGGCCACGCGGGCGGCGACCGTGGCCGAGCCCTCGCCCGAGGCCGGCAAGTCGAGATCGGTGTAGGCCACCGGCGGCACCTCGAGGCGCAGATCGAACCGGTCCATGAGCGGGCCCGATATGCGCCCCATGTATTCGCTGCCGCAGCCCGGTGCGCGGTTGCAGGCGCGGCCGGGGTCGGCCAGATGCCCGCACCGGCAGGGGTTGGCGGCGGCCACCAGCAGGAACCGGCAGGGATAGGTCACATGCGCGTTGGCGCGCGCGACCACCACCTCGCCCGTCTCGACCGGCTGGCGCAGGGTTTCCAGCACCGCGCGGCTGAATTCGGGGAACTCGTCCATGAAGAGCACGCCGTTATGGGCGAGGCTGATCTCGCCCGGGGCGGCGCGCCGGCCGCCGCCGACGATGGCCGCCATCGAGGCGGTGTGATGGGGCGCGCGATAGGGGCGGGTGCGGCTGATGCCGCCCTCGCGGATCAGCCCCGCCAGCGAATGGATCATCGAGGTTTCCAGCGCCTCGCGCGGGGTGAGCGGCGGCAGGATGCCGGGCAGGCGCGCGGCGAGCATGGATTTTCCCGACCCCGGCGGGCCGACCATGATCAGGTGGTGCCGCCCGGCGGCGGCGATCTCGAGCGCGCGCTTGGCGCGTTCCTGCCCCCTGACGTCGGCGAGGTCGCGCGCGGTGGTGTCGTCGGTCACCTCGCCGGGCTCTG
>CAZNMK010000233.1:0-5005 GCA_964574045.1 uncultured Roseovarius sp.
CCGCGCGGGCGCCGCAATTGCGCGGAATTGTTGCCACACCGCATGGTTATCCCTGATGTCCGAGGCTACTGGACAAAGGTGGGAAACGATCATGGAACAGACCAACCCGGCGAAAATCCGCGACCTGGTTCTGCGCGAGCGGCGCTTTGCGGTGTCCGAGCGCGAATGGCAGCACCGCCTGCGCGGCTATGGCTACGGGCTGCGCGACAGCGACGAGGGGCGGGTCGTCACCTCGCTGGTGCGCGGCGGCGACCTGTTCGTTCTGGGCGCGGTCGCGGCCTGAGCCGCGCCGCCGCATTGCCCGTTTCCATTTCGCGCCACGGCGCGTAACAATCGCCGCGCAACGGGAGAGGTGGCGCGCGCGATGGGCAATACCATGATCGGGGTGATCGGCGGCTCGGGGGTCTACGAGATCGACGGGCTGCGCGGCGCGTGCTGGCGCGAGGTCGAAACCCCTTGGGGCGCGCCCTCGGACGCGATCCTGACCGGCACGTTCGATGGTGTGGCGATGGCGTTCCTGCCCCGCCACGGGCGCGGCCATGTCCATGCGCCCGGAACCATCCCCTACCGCGCCAATATCGACGCGCTCAAGCGGCTGGGGGTCACGGATATCGTGGCGCTCTCGGCTTGCGGGTCGTTCCGCGAAGAGCTTGCGCCGGGGGATTTCGTGGTCCTCGACCAGTTCATCGACCGCACCTTCGCCCGCGAGCGCAGCTTTTTCGGCCGCGGTTGCGTGGCGCATGTGGGTTTTGCCCGCCCGGTCTGCACGCGGCTCGGCGATGCCTGCGCCGAGGCCGCCGGGGCGGCCGGCGCCCGGGTGCATCGCGGCGGCACCTATCTGGCGATGGAGGGGGCGCAGTTCTCGACGCTGGCGGAATCGCGGATGTACCGCAGCGTATGGGGTGCCGACGTCATCGGCATGACCAACATGCCCGAGGCCAGGCTCGCACGGGAGGCCGAGCTTTGCTATGCCTCGGTGGCGATGATTACCGATTACGACAGCTGGCATCCCGACCATGGCGAGGTAGATGTCGCCCGGATACTGGCGACGCTGACGGGCAACGCCGACAAGGGGCGCGATCTGGTCCGGCGTCTGCCGGCATTGCTGGGCGCGGCGCGGGCGGCCTGCCCGCATGGTTGCGACCGGGCGCTGGAGCACGCGATCCTGACCGCGCCCGAGGCCCGCGACCCCGAATTGCTGGCGCGGCTTGACGCGGTCGCCGGGCGGGTGCTTTGAAGGGGCGCCGGGTCGGTGCCCGGTTTGAACAAAAGGATGACCGCGATGCCGCTCGATCTATGGCTGACCTTCGTGGCGGCCTCGACCGCCCTGCTGCTGATCCCCGGCCCGACGGTGCTGCTGGTGCTCAGCTATGCGCTGTCGCAGGGCCGGCGGGTGGCCGTGGCCTCGGCCGGGGGCGTGGCGCTGGGCGACCTGATCGCGATGACGGCGTCGCTGGCGGGGCTGGGGGCGCTGGTTCTGGCCTCCGCCACCCTGTTCACGGCGCTGAAATGGGCCGGGGCCGCCTATCTCGTCTGGATGGGGGTCAGGCTGCTGCGCACGCCGGCCGCCACGGGGCTGGAGGCCCATGCCCGCCCCGACAGCGCCGCGCGACAGGTGTTCTGGCACGCCGCGTCGGTGACGGCGCTCAACCCCAAATCCATCGCCTTCTTCATCGCCTTCGTGCCGCAATTCGTTCAGGTGGACCGCCCGCTGGGTCCGCAATTCGCCGTTCTGGTCGTCACCTTCGTGGCGCTGGCGGCGGCGAACGCGCTGGCCTATGCGCTCGCCGCCGACCGGCTGCGCCGCACGATCCGCCGTCCCGGCGTGATCGCCTGGCTGACGCGCGGCGGCGGGCTGGCCCTGGTCGGCATGGGCGTTCTGACCGCCGCCATGCGCCGCGCCGCCTGACCCCCGGAGACCCGATGCGACAGCAAAAGACCGTCAGGGACTACATCCGCACCATCGCCGATTTCCCCCACGAGGGGATACTCTTTCGCGATGTCACCACGCTTTTCGCCGATGCGCGCGGCTTTCGCATGGCGGTCGACCAGATGCTGCACCCCTGGGCCGGCCGGCCCATCGACAAGGTCGTGGGGCTCGAGGCGCGCGGCTTCATCCTCGGCGGCGCGGTGGCGCATCAGCTGTCGGTGGGGTTCGTGCCGGTGCGCAAGAAGGGCAAGCTGCCCGGCACGGTGATTTCCGAGGATTACCAACTGGAATACGGCGAGGCGGTGATGGAAATCCACGACGACGCCATCGCCGCGGGCGAGCGGGTGCTGGTGGTCGACGACCTGCTGGCCACCGGCGGCACCGCCGAGGCGGGTATCCGCCTGATCGAGCGGCTGGGCGGCGAGATCGTCGGCTGCGCCTTCATCGTCGACCTGCCCGATCTGGGCGGGCGCAAACGGCTGGAGGCGCTGGGCATGGACGTGCACGCGCTTTGCGCGTTCGAGGGGGCGTGAGCGGCGGGCCAAAGGCGTGTTGCGTTCAATCGGAACCGCCCGTCCCGGACTCGATCCGGGACCTCGTTCAACCAGGGCAGGGGCCCCGGCTCGGGGGCCGGGGCGGGCAAGGGTAACGGGTCCGGTTTGGCGCCGCGGGCCCACGGCGTGCCGCGCCCGATCGGAATCGCCCGCCCGGCCCGCTTGCGGGCCGGGCACGCGTCCGCCTCCCCCAAGGCGGGCGCGTGCCCGTCGCTGGCGCGACGGGCGGGTGATTCCGATCAGGCGCGACACGCTCTAGTTGCAATCCCTGGCCGCGGCCTCCCATGCCTCTATGACCTCCATCGCCTGTTGCGCCGTCTCGACGAAGCGGAACAGGTCAAGATCCTCGGGCGAGATGGTGCCGGCCTCGACCAGGCCCTCCCAGTCGATGATGCGGCGCCAGAACGTCTCGCCGAAGAGCAGGAAGGGCATCTTCTTCATCCGGTCGGTCTGGATAAGGGTCAGCGCCTCGAACATCTCGTCGAGCGTGCCGAAACCGCCGGGAAAGACGCAGATCGCGCGCGCGCGCATCAGGAAATGCATCTTGCGGATCGCGAAGTAGTGGAAGTTGAAGCAGAGCCCCGGCGTGACATAGCCGTTGGGCGCCTGTTCGTGCGGCAGCACGATGTTGAGCCCGATCGACGAGCCGCCGGCGTCGGCGGCGCCACGGTTGCCGGCCTCCATCACGCCGGGGCCGCCGCCGGTGGCGATGACGAATTCCTTGCCGTAGGCGGCCATGGATTTCAGCGTCATAAGCCGCGAAAACTCGCGCGCCTCGGTATAGAATCGGGACAGCTCGGCCAGGGTTTCGCCGCGCGCGACCCCGTTTTGCCTCGACTCCGATATGCGCGAGCCGCCAAAGAGCACCACGGTGGAGCGGATACCGCGTTCGTTGAGGATCATCTCGGGCTTGAGCAGTTCCAGCTGCAGCCGGACCGGGCGCAGCTCCTCGCGGCAGAGAAAGTCGTCGTCGGCGAAGGCCAGCCGGTAGGCGGGAGCGCGCGTCTGCGGCGTGTCGGGCACCTGCCGGGCGCTGCTGCGGTCGGAATGGGCATCGCGGAACTGGCTGTGGCGTTCGTCGTCCATGGGCGTCTTCCCTGCTTGGGTCTGGACCTCAAGCCGTATAGGCTGCGACCGGATTTGACCAGCGGCAGAAGGGACGGCGCGTTGAACTGGCAGACCGAAATCCAAGCCGCGCGGGCGCGCATCGCCCTCTATCTGCGCCGCACGCCGGCGATGGAGGTATCGGGCTTTGGCCTGCCGGCCACGGTAGAGCTGAAGTTCGAGCAGATGCAGCTGACCGGCAGTTTCAAGGTTCGCGGCGCGTTCAACACGGCTCTGGCGCAGCCGGTGCCGGCGGCCGGGCTGGTGGCGGCCTCGGGCGGCAATCACGGTGCCGCGGTGGCCCATGCCGGGGCGCGGCTCGGGCACCGGGTCAAGGTGTTCGTGCCCGAGATGGCGGGGCCGGCCAAGATCGCGCTGATCGAGCGCGCGGGCGCCGATCTGACGGTTGTGCCGGGCGCCTATGCCAATGCGCTCGACGCCGCGCGCGCATATGAGGCCGAGACCGGCGCGATGCCGATCCACGCCTATGACGCGCCGGCTACGGTGGCCGGGCAGGGCACGCTAATGGCCGAGTGGGAGGACCAGGGGCTGGCGGCCGACACGGTGCTGATCGCGGTCGGCGGCGGCGGGCTGATCGCGGGGGCGATGGCGTGGCTGCAGGGCCGGCGCAAGGTGGTCGCGGTCGAGCCCGAGCGCGCGCCGACGCTTCATGCCGCGCTGGCGGCGGGCGGGCCGGTCGATGTCGAGGTGTCGGGCGTGGCCGCCAACGCGCTGGGCGCGCGGCGGATCGGGGATATCTGCCTGGGGCTGGCGCGCGAACACCTGGGCGAGAGCGTTCTGGTGTCCGACGACGCCATCATCGCCGCGCAACGGGCGCTCTGGCGCGAGGTGCGGCAGCTGGTGGAACCGGCGGGTGCGGCGGCGCTGGCGGCGCTGATGTCGGGGGCCTATGTGCCGCGTCCCGGTGAGCGGGTGGCGGTGCTGATCTGCGGCGGCAATATCGCGCCCGATCCGCTTTGATGCGGGAATCAGAGGGCGCCTGGTTGACTTCACCCTGTCCGGCCCGCGTGCGGGCCGGGCATGCGTCCGCCCGCCCCAAGGCGGGCGCATTCGCGCCCACCCGGGCGGTGGCATGCTTCCGACCGTGAACGGACGGCGCCCATCTGATGCGACCGGCCCCGATCATGGCGGACCCTTTGCTCACCGTCCCCACATGCATGCCGCGGGCGCCGCCATGCCGCGAGACGTCCGCGCGCGGCCGCATTGCGGAACCCGACGCGCCGCCTTATAGGCGGGGGCATCACAATCCGTTGCCAGCCCGGGGAACCGCCGCCAATGTCCAACGCCGACCTGCAGACCGCCATCGAAGCCGCCTGGGAGGCGCGCGATACCATCACCCCCGCCACCGGCGGCGCGACGCGCGAGGCGATCGAGGCGACGCTCGACGCGCTCGACA
>CAZNMK010000234.1:0-4995 GCA_964574045.1 uncultured Roseovarius sp.
GACGCCGCGCAGAAAGCCAAGAAAACCCATATCGCCGGCAAGCTGCTGCTGGAGCCGGGGATGCGCGTGCTCGACATCGGCTGCGGCTGGGGCGGCATGGCGCTGACGCTGGCACGCGACTACGGCGCCGAGGTGCTGGGCGTGACGCTGTCGAGCGAACAGCACACGGTGGCCCAGCAGCGCGCCGCAGACGCGGGCCTGTCCGACCGCTGCCGGTTCGAGCTGATGGACTATCGCCAGGTCACCGGCAGCTTCGACCGGATCGTGTCGGTCGGCATGTTCGAACATGTGGGCGTACCCCATTACGAGGAATATTTCCGCACGGTGCGCCGGCTGCTGAACGAGGACGGTATCGCGCTCATCCATACCATCGGCCGGTCCGAGCCGCCGGGCACCACCAGCCCCTGGATCACCAAGTACATCTTTCCCGGCGGCTATGTGCCGGCGCTGTCGGAGACGATGGAACCGATCGAGCGGCAATACCTGGTCGCCACCGACATCGAGGTCTGGCGGCTGCACTACGCCGAGACCCTGCGCCACTGGCACGACAGGTTCATGGCCAATATCGACAAGGCGCGCACGCTCTACGATGAACGGTTCTGCCGGATGTGGCGCTACTACCTGGTCGCGTGCGAGCTGACATTCCGCTACAACCGCCAGGTGGTCTTTCAGCTGCAGCTGGCCAAGAGCCAGGAGGCGGTGCCGCTGACGCGCGACTACCTCTATCGCCCCGGCGACGGCGAAAAGCTGCGCCACGCGGCGGAATAGCCGCCTCGCGGCCGACACAGGCGCCCCCTTGCACCGCCCGGCACGATGGCTATAACCGCCATCAATTTGCGCCGCCGCGGGGATGCCCAATGCCGAAGAGAACAGACATCTCGTCGATCATGATCATCGGCGCGGGGCCGATCATCATCGGCCAGGCCTGCGAATTCGACTATTCCGGCGCGCAAGCCTGCAAGGCACTGCGGGAAGAAGGCTACCGGGTCATCCTGGTCAACTCCAACCCGGCCACCATCATGACCGATCCCGGGCTGGCCGACGCCACCTATATCGAGCCGATCACGCCCGAGATCGTGGCCAGGATCATCGAAAAGGAACGCCCCGACGCGCTGTTGCCGACGATGGGCGGGCAGACGGGCCTCAATACCGCGCTCGCCGTGGCCGACATGGGGGTGCTCGACAAGTACGGGGTCGAGTTGATCGGCGCCAACCGCAATGCCATCGAAATGGCCGAGGACCGCAAGCTCTTTCGCGAGGCGATGGAGCGGATCGGTCTGGAGAACCCCCGCGCCACCATCGCCAACACCCTCGACGAGGCGATGGCCGCGCTCGACGATATCGGCCTGCCGGCGATCATCCGCCCGGCCTTCACGCTCGGCGGCACCGGCGGCGGTGTGGCCTATAATCGCGACGATTACGAGCATATCTGCCGCTCGGGCCTCGACGCCTCGCCGGTCAGCCAGATCCTGATCGACGAGAGCCTCCTGGGCTGGAAGGAATTCGAGATGGAGGTGGTGCGCGACCGCGCCGACAATGCCATCATCGTCTGCTCGATCGAGAACGTCGATCCGATGGGCGTGCATACGGGCGACTCCATCACCGTGGCCCCGGCGCTGACGCTCACCGACAAGGAATACCAGATGATGCGCTCGGCCAGTATCGCGGTGCTGCGCGAGATCGGGGTCGAGACCGGCGGCTCGAACGTGCAGTGGGCGGTCAATCCCGACGACGGGCGCATGGTGGTGATCGAGATGAACCCGCGGGTGTCGCGTTCGTCGGCGCTGGCGTCCAAGGCCACCGGCTTTCCCATCGCCAAGATCGCGGCCAAGCTCGCGGTGGGTTATACGCTGGACGAGCTCGACAACGACATCACCAAGGTGACGCCGGCGAGTTTCGAACCCACCATCGACTATGTCGTGACCAAGATTCCGCGTTTCGCGTTCGAGAAGTTCCCGGGCTCCAAGCCCGAGCTCACCACCGCGATGAAATCGGTGGGCGAGGCGATGGCGATAGGCCGCACCATCCACGAATCGCTGCAAAAGGCGCTGGCGAGCCTCGAGACCGGGCTTTCGGGCTTCGACGAGATCGCCATCGAGGGGGTGAGCGACCCGAACTCGGACGGCGCCCCCGACGAGGCCGCGATCATCAAGGCGCTGAGCCGCCAGACCCCCGACCGGCTGCGGGTGATAGCCCAGGCGATGCGTCACGGGCTGACGGACGACGCGATCCACCGGGCGACACGCTACGACCCGTGGTTCCTGGCCCGCATCCGCGAGATCGTCGAGGCCGAAACGCAGGTGCGCTCCGCCGGACTGCCCGAGGATGCCGAGGGGCTGCGGCGGCTCAAGATGCTGGGTTTCACCGATGCCCGGCTGGCCACGCTGACGGGACGCGACGAGACAGCGGTGCGGGCCGCGCGCCTCGCTGCCGGGGTGCGGGCGGTGTTCAAGCGCATCGATACCTGCGCCGCCGAATTCGAGGCGCAGACGCCCTACATGTACTCGACCTACGAGGCGCCGATGATGGGCGAGGTCGAATGCGAGGCCCGACCGAGCGACCGCAGGAAGGTGGTCATCCTCGGCGGCGGTCCGAACCGCATCGGCCAGGGGATCGAGTTCGATTATTGCTGTTGCCATGCCTGTTTCGCGCTTTCCGATGCGGGCTACGAGACGATCATGATCAACTGCAACCCCGAGACCGTCTCGACCGACTACGACACCTCCGACCGGCTCTATTTCGAACCGCTCACCTTCGAGCATGTCATGGAAATCCTGACCGCCGAGCAGGAGCGCGGCACCCTGCACGGGGTGATCGTGCAGTTCGGCGGCCAGACGCCGCTGAAACTGGCCAACGCGCTTGACGATGCCGGCATCCCGATCCTGGGCACCTCGCCCGATGCCATCGACCTGGCAGAGGACCGCGAGCGTTTTCAGGCGCTCGTGAACCGCCTGAAACTGAAACAGCCCCGCAACGGCATCGCCGGTTCCGACGCCCAGGCGCTGGCCATCGCCGACGAGATCGGCTTTCCGCTGGTGATCCGCCCCTCCTATGTGCTGGGCGGGCGGGCGATGGAGATCGTGCGCGACAAGGCCCACCTGGAACGCTACATCGCCGAGGCGGTGGTGGTGTCGGGCAAGAGCCCGGTCCTGCTCGACGGTTATCTCTCGGGCGCCATCGAATGCGACGTCGACGCACTCTGCGACGGCAGCCGCGTCCATGTCGCCGGCATCATGCAGCATATCGAGGAGGCCGGCGTGCATTCGGGCGACAGCGCCTGTTCGCTGCCGCCCTATTCGCTGACCCCCGAGACCATCGCCGAAATCGAGAGCCAGACCGAGGCGCTGGCGCTGGCGCTCGGGGTGCGCGGGCTGATGAACGTGCAGTTCGCGGTCAAGGACGGCGACATCTACCTCATCGAGGTCAATCCCCGCGCCAGCCGCACCGTGCCCTTCGTCGCCAAGGCCACCGACAGCGCCATCGCCGCCATCGCCGCGCGGCTGATGGCGGGCGAGACGCTCGACGCATTCCCGCATCGCGGCCCCTACCCGTCGGATGCCAAGCCCGGCACCCTGCCGATGGCCGACCAGATGACGCTCGCTGACCCGGCGATGCCGTGGTTCTCGGTCAAGGAGGCGGTGATGCCCTTCGCCCGTTTCCCCGGCGTCGATACCATCCTCGGCCCCGAGATGCGTTCGACCGGCGAGGTCATGGGCTGGGACGTGTCGTTCCCGCGCGCGTTTCTCAAGGCACAGATGGGCGCGGGGACCAACCTGCCCGACGGCGGCAAGGTGTTCTTTTCGATCAAGGACGCCGACAAGACCGCAGAGCTGGCCGAGACCGCGCGTACCCTGGTCGACCTCGGCTTTTTCATCGTCGCCACCCGCGGCACGGCGGCGTTCCTCGAAGGGCACGACATCGCCTGCGAGGTCGTGAACAAGGTCTACGAGGGCCGCCCGGACATCGTCGACATGCTCAAGGACGGCCAGATATCGCTGGTGATGAACACCACCGAGGGCGCGCAGGCGGTCGAGGACAGCCGCGAAATCCGCTCGGTCGCGCTCTATGGCAAGATCCCCTATTTCACCACTTCCGCCGGCGCCCATGCCGCCGCCCGCGCCATGCAGGCAAGGCAAGAGGGCGATCTTGTGGTTCTGGCGCTACAGGGGCCGCCGGCGGCGGTCGCCGGCGCCGTCCGATAGGCGCACCGCAACATATTGAAATCGTAACGTATTACTGACTTGTCCACAGGCATGCTGTGGGGTGTTCCCGGCCATGCGCCCAGCGCATGAGTTTCCTGTGCGATTTTCCTTGCGCCATGGCCCCGCCCACCTATATGCGGCTCAGGAAACAGGGCAGCGCCCACACCGCACCGAACCCTTCAGCAGAGGGAGGCCGAACATGACCCGCGACGAACTGAACCGCGAACTGCGTATGCACAGCGCCAGCTGGCAGGCCGTGGCCGTCATGTATTCGCTGATCGTCGGCACCCTGGTGCTGTCGGCCATGGCGATCACCGCCTGACGAAGGCCTGGGCGCGCGAGGCGCACGCGGCGCGCCACTCCACGCTTTTTGCGAGATCGAACCTGCGCCGGACGGTTTTCCACCGTGCGGCGCGCGCAGTTTGACCTTTCGGCGCGCAAGCGCCCAGCCACGAGGCAAATCCCCATGAACCGCGATCAATGGCTCCGCGAGCACCGCCTGCGCGGCGGCACCTGGCAGGCGCTCGCCTTCGTCTACGGGCTGATCGTCGCCACCATGCTCGGCTCGGCGATGGCCATTCTCTGACCCGCCACGCGTCGCAGCCAGGCGGCGGATGCAGACCTTTCCCGGTACATGTCGCGCTTCGTCGGTTTCACCCGCCCGTCGCGCCAGCGACGGGCACGCGTCCGCCCGCCCCAAAGGCGGGCGCGTTCCGCGCCCACCCGGGCGGCCGCGTACCCGTCGTCGAACCGTTTCCGAGTAAACGCGAGCCCGTCTCTACACCAGCTTTTC
>CAZNMK010000235.1:0-4917 GCA_964574045.1 uncultured Roseovarius sp.
GCCGCCCGAGGACCGGCTGCGCGAGGCGCGCCGCGTGCTCGACAGGTTGCCCGAGGGCCATCCGTTCAGGACCAATCCCAACCTCAACGACCACAAGAACGGCGATGCGGGGTTCTATGACCTGCTTCTGCACAGCCAGGACCGCGCCTATGACGTGGCCGGGCTGATCGACATACTCGACCGTACCGGCTGGCGGCTGAGCGGTTTCACCGTGCCGGCGATCTACGATCCGGCGCGCCTGGCCGAAGTGCCCGAAGGGCTGGGCGAGGCAGAGGCGATGGCGCTGGCCGAGCGGCTTAACGGCACGATCCGCACCCATACCGGCTATGCCGTGCCGAAGGAGGCCCCGCAGCGCCCCGCCAGCGGGCGCAACCGCAAGCTGGTGCCGCATCTCAAGGGCGTTCAGGCCGGGCAGCTGGCGCAGGCGGCGGCGCGGGGCCAGGCGGCGAATGTCGGCTCGAACGGGATCGCCGTGGCGTTGCGCCTGCCGCGGCCGGCGGCGCCGCTCATCGCCGCCATCGACGGGCGGCGCACGCTGGACGAGATCGCCGCGCGCTGCGGCACCGACCCGATCGCGTTCGGCGCCGCCTGGGGCACCATCGAGGCGCGGCTCGTGCCCTGGGGGATGCTGCTCTATTCCTCGGTCCTGCGCTGAGGCGCGCTCACGCGCATGTGCGGCGGGCGCGGATGGACGCGGCGCGGCGGCGCGGCTAGGGTCTGCGCCAGCGTGCGGGGGCCGGAGGAGCGATGGCAGGGGGCGGTGCCGTGAGAGGCTGGATCGACGCGGTCGTCTGGGATCTGGGGCGGCAGATGCGCTGGTCGTTCCTGCCGCCGCTCATGGTCTATTTCGCCTATGGCTTCACCGGGCTGACGGCGATCGTCGGCACCTTCTACGTCAAGGACTATCTCGATCTTTCCGCCGCCTATCTCGCCGGGCTGGCGTTCTGGGCCGGGCTGCCCTGGGCGTTGAAGATGCCGCTGGGGCATCTGGTCGATCTGATCTGGCGGTGGAAATGGCTGCTGGTCTGGCTCGGCGCGGGGCTCTTGGCGCTAAGCGTGGGGATCATGTATCTGGTGATCACCCGGCCCGTGCCGATGGAGGCGGTGATGCCGCTCGAGGCGTGGTTTGTGACGAGCTTCCTGCTGGCGCCCTGCGGCGTGGTGTTGCAGGACGCGGTCGCGGACGCGATGTCGGTCGAGGCGGTGCCGAAGGTCGATGCCGACGGCCGCCCGATCCCCGAGGACGAGGAGCGCGCGATGCATGTCACCATGCAGACGCTGGGGCGGTTCGCGCTGATTTCGGGCACGGTGGTGGTGGCGGCGGTCAACATCTGGATGTTTCGCGGCATCGAGGCGCTCGACGCCGCCGCCAAGGCCGAGATCTATGCCACCATCTATCTGGCGGCGCTCGGCATCCCGGTGCTGTCGGTGTCGGGGGTGGCGCTGGCGGGCGTGCAGAAGATGCTGGCGCGGCGGCGGATGATCCGGGCCGGGCTGGAGCGCGCAGAGATTGCGGCGCTCGTCGACCGGCCGGCCGGGGCGACCGAGGCCAACCCGTGGTATTTCATCGGCGGCGCGGGCTTTGCCGCGCTCTCGCTCGCCATCGGGCTGGGCGAGGTGCGCTGGGGGCAGGAGATCGTCTTTGCCGGCTCGCTCGCGATCGTGATCCTGCTGATGCGCCAGCTCATCGCCGTGCTGGAGCCGGCGCAGGCGCGCACGCTTATCGGCACGGCGATCATCATCTTCGCCTTTCGCGCCACGCCCGGCCCCGGAAACGGGCAGACCTGGTTCGAGATCGATGTGCTGGGCTTCGACCAGCGGTTCCTGTCGGTGCTCTCGCTCATCACCTCGGGGCTGACGCTGGTGGGGATGGTGGTGCTGCGGCCGCTGATGGCGCGCCGCTCGATCGTCTATATCGTGGTTCTGCTGACCGTTGCCGCGGGCCTTCTGAGCCTGCCCAATATCGGGCTCTACTACGGCATCCAGGACATCACCGCGCCGCTCACCGGCGGCGTCGTGGACGCACGCTTCATCGCCATTCTCGACACCGCCATCGAATCGCCGCTGGGGCAGGTGGCGATGATCCCGATGCTGGCGTGGATCGCGCGCAACGCGCCGGCGCATCTGAAGGCCACGTTCTTTGCGGTGATGGCGTCGTTCACCAATCTGGCCCTGTCGGCGGGCAGCCTCGGGACCAAGTACCTCAACCAGGTCTACCTGGTCGCGCGCGAGGTGACAGACCCCGCGACCGGCGCCGTCACCGTGGCCGAGGATTACTCGCAACTCGGCTGGCTGCTGCTGAGCGCGGCGGGCATCGGCGTCGCGCTGCCGCTGCTGGCGGTGGCGCTGGTACAGCGCACGCGGCTGCGCAGCACCGATTAAGGCTTGCGGGCGGGGGCACACTGCCAATACTGCGGGGCATGATGGGCGGGATCGTACGATATGCGGCGTGGCTTGCGCTGGTGCTGGCGATGGCGCTGCCGGCGGCGGCCGGGCGTCTGACGGTGTTCGCCGCCGCGAGCCTCAAGACCGCGCTCGACGAGGTGGCCGGTGCCTATGCGGCGCAGACCGGGGACGAGGTGACGCTTTCTTATGCCGGCAGCTCGGCGCTGGCGCGGCAGATCGCGCTGGGGGCGCCGGTGGACGTGTTCGTGTCGGCCAATCCGCAATGGATGGACTGGCTGGAGGCCGAGGGCCGGATCGAGGCGGGAACGCGCGCCGACCTGCTGGGCAACCGGCTGGTGCTGATCGGCCCGGCGGGCGCCATGCCGTTGACGATCGGGCCGGGGATGGACCTGGCCCGCCGGCTGGGCGACGGGTGGCTGGCGATGGCGCTGGTCGATGCCGTGCCGGCGGGCATCTACGGCAAGGCGGCATTGCAGAGCCTGGGCGAGTGGCAAGGCGTCGCGGACCGCGTGGCGCAGGCCGACAACGTGCGCGCCGCGCTGATGCTGGTGGCGCTGGGCGAGGCGGCGATGGGGGTGGTCTATGCCACCGATGCCGCGGTCGAGGACGCGGTCGGGGTTCTGGGCGTCTTTCCCGCCGACAGCCACCCGCCGATCGTCTATCCGGCGGCGGCGGTCCGGGGGCGCGCGAGCCCGGCCGCGCGGGCCTTTCTGGACTATCTGCGCGGGGCCGAGGCGCGGGCGATATTCGAGCGCCACGGCTTTGCCGTGCTGGTACAGTAGGCGGGGCGCGGGCGCGATGGGCTGGCTGGGCGCAGAGGAATGGCAGGCGGTGGCGCTGTCGCTCAGGGTCTCATTGTGGGCCACGCTGGTGGCGCTGCCCATCGGGCTGTTCACCGCCCATGCGCTGGCGCGCTGGCGCTTTCCGGGCAAGCAGCTGGTCAACGGGCTGGTGCATCTGCCGCTCATACTGCCGCCGGTGGTGACGGGCTATCTGCTGCTTTTGACCTTCGGCACCACCGGGGCGCTGGGTGGGGCGCTGGAAAGCATCGGCATCGTCTTCGCCTTTCGCTGGACCGGCGCGGCGCTGGCGGCGGGCGTGATGGCCTTTCCGCTGATGGTCCGCGCGATGCGGCTGTCGATCGAGGCGGTCGACCCCCGGCTGGAAGAGGCCGCCGCCACGCTGGGCGCGTCGCGGCCGTGGGTCTTTGTCACGGTGACGCTGCCGCTGATCCTGCCCGGCATCCTGGCCGGGGCGATCCTGGCCTTTGCCAAGGCGATGGGCGAATTCGGCGCCACCATCACATTCGTCTCCAACATCCCCGGCGAAACCCAGACCCTGCCATCGGCGGTCTATGCATTCCTGCAGGTGCCGGGCGGCGAGGGGCCGGCGCTGCGGCTGGTGGTGGTGTCGGTGGCGATCGCGATGGGCGCGCTGCTGGCGTCCGAGGCGGTGGCGCGGCGCGCGGCGGCGCGGGTGGGTGGCTTGTGACGCTGGCGGTGGACATAGGCCACGCCGTCGGGGCGCTCAAACTCGACGTCGCGTTCGAGGCGCCGCCGGGGGTGACGGTGCTCTTCGGCAGTTCCGGCTCGGGCAAGACCTCGGTCGTCAACGCCGTCGCCGGCCTTCTGCGGCCCGACCGCGGGCGGGTGGCCGTGAACGGGTCGGAACTCTTCGACACCGAGGCGGGCCGCTGGCTGCCGCCGCACCGCCGGCGGCTGGGCTACATCTTTCAGGAGGGGCGGCTTTTCCCGCATCTGACGGTGCGGCAGAACCTCGTCTACGGACGCTGGTTCGCGCCCGCGGGCGAGCGCCGCGAGAGCCTGGAAAAGGTGGTCGAGGTGATGGGCATCGGCGATCTGCTGGCGCGCCGGCCCGGGGCGCTGTCGGGCGGCGAGAAACAGCGCGTGGCCATCGGCAGGGCGCTGCTGGCGGGGCCGAGGCTGCTCTTGGCGGACGAGCCGCTGGCGGCGCTCGACGAGGCCCGCAAGGCCGAAATCCTGCCGTTCTTCGAACGGCTGCGCGATGCGTTCGCGGTGCCGATCCTCTATGTCACCCACTCGGCGGCCGAGGTGGCGCGGCTGGCGACCACGGTCGTGGTGCTCGAAGGCGGCCGCGTGGTCCGCCAGGGCGCGGCCGACGCGGTGCTGGCCGATCCGGCGGTGATTCCCACCGGCGTGCGCGCGGCCGGCGCGCTGCTGATCGCGCGGGTGGCGCGGCACCATGCCGACGGGCTGACCGAACTCGATGCCGGCGGGGTGCCGCTGTTCCTGCCGCACATAGATCGCGAGCCGGGCCACGTGGTGCGCCTGCGGATCGCCGCCCATGACGTGATCGTGTCGCGCGAGGCACCAAAGGGGCTGTCGGCGCTCAACATCCTGCCCGGCAGGGTGGCGGCGCTGCGCGAGGGCGCGGGACCGGGGATGCTGGTCTCGCTTGATACCGTCGCCGGCACCGTGCTGGCGCGGATCACCCGCCGTTCGGCCGAGGCGCTGGGGCTCGCCCCTGGGG
>CAZNMK010000236.1:0-2748 GCA_964574045.1 uncultured Roseovarius sp.
TACTGGGACCGCAAGCCCGATCTCGATTTCCGCAAGGCGACGCTCGAGGGGTCCAGTTCGCTCGATCTCGGCCACTGGTGGGACATCGGCACCGGCAACATCGCCTATCACGATCTGCACCATTACAACCCGGCGATCCCGTCCTATCGCCTGCGACAGTGCCAGAAGGCCCTGCCGGACGAGTTGAAAAGCCACGACGCGATCCGCTGGCCCGAGGCCATTGCCAGCTTTCGGCTGAAGCTCTGGGACGAGGAACGCCAAAGGCTGGTGCCGTTTCCGCCACGGCAAGATCGGGCCGTGGCCGCCGCCCGGTAAGCCCTTGGAGAAAGGCGGAAACCGGATCGGCAAAAAGGCGCCGACGGGCGCGCCGGGGGGGCGAAAAGCATCTTGAAACGGCTGCGGCAACTGCCACATTCCGCGCCGTGGGCAGTGGTGCCCTCGTCCGGCGGCAATAGCCGCCTCTGGAGTGAAAACCCAAATGAAAATGTATGCGCTGTTCCTTGCCGCCGCCATGGCGGTCACCGCGGTTCAGGCATCCGCCGCCACCGTCGAGGACACCGACGGCGACGGCTCCTACTCGATGGATGAGCTGCTCGTGGCCTACCCGGACATGACCGAGGAGACCTTTGCCAGCATCGATACCGACGGTTCTGGCGATGTCAGCGAGGACGAACTCGCCGCGGCGGTCGATACCGGCGTTCTGGCCGAATAACCGACTGCGCCGCACCGGGCGGCGCCATTCCCGCCCCGGCCCCAGGGCCGGGGCCTCGCCCGAGGGATAAAGGGCTCATCTCAGGCGATCTCATCGGGTGACTGCGATACGAACGGTATTCCGCCGCAGTTCCGGCGAATGGCCGGCCGGGGGGATCCCGGTTCGCGCCTCGGCGCGATGTCCCTCGCATCGGGGATAAAGGAGCGTCCCGGTGCCGGGGCCGGAGCCTGCACCCGGACCGGGACGCCCCCGGTCAAGGAAGGGTCACCAGCGCCCCTTCCTCTTGTCCCAGCGATTCGCGCAGCCGCTCCAGCCCGCGTTCGCGCAGCTGGCGCACGCGTTCGCGCGAGATGCCGTAGGTTTCGCCCAGCTCCTGCAGCGTCTGTGGCGGATCCTGCATGACGTTGGCGACGACGATGGCGCGCTCGCGCTCGGGCAGGCGCCGCAGATGCCGGCCCAGCGCCTTGCGGATCACGGCGAGGTCGTGGCGCGTGGCGACCTCGGCCTCGACATCGCAATCGGGGTCCGCCAGCAGGTCGAGCGCCTGGGTGCCGTCCTCGTCCCCGCCCGTGAGGCGGTTGAGCGAACTGTCGGCGGCGCCGAACTGACGGCGCATGCCGTCGAGTTCACCGGGCGCCACCCCCAGAAGCTGGGCGATGCGGCTGTCGCGTTCCTCGGCGCTTTGCGCGGGGTCGAGCGGCAGCGACGCCTCGACCGGGCCCAGCCGAAAGAAGGCCTTGCGCGCTTTGGCCGAGCGCCCGCGCCGCACCAGCGACCAGTTGGCCATGCGGTAATCCTGCAACTCGGCCCGCACCCACCAGGCGGCATAGGTCGAAAAGCGCACGCCGCGGTCGGGGTCGAACCCGTCGGCGGCGCGCATCAGCCCCAGATAGGCGTGCTGCAGCATGTCGGGGTCGTCCTGCGCGCGGGTCTTGGTGAAGCGCTGGGTCATCGACATCACCAGCGGCGTAAAGGCGGTGACCAGCCGGTTGCGCGCCTCGATATCGCCCTTCTCGCGCCAGGCTCGGGCGAGACGGCGCTCTTCGGCCTCGCTCAGCAGGGCGGGGCGGGCGCGGACGGCCTCGCTGGCGGTGGTGGTGGGGATGTAGGGTTTGTTCATGGCGGGCTTCGATGCTGGCTTGGATCACTCGTTGCTGACCAGTTGGTTTCGATTCGAAATCATATGGGCTGCCGTCGGCTTGTCAATTTGATTTCGACTCGCTATCAAATATCCATGACGAAGCCCGATGATTCCCCTCCCTGCGCGCTGCGGCTGGCCGAGACGATGGTGCATATCGGCCGAGCCGCGCGCGGCGAGGATTGCGGCGGCGCCGCCGGGATGACCGCCGCGCAGTGGAGCGCGCTGCGCTACTTCGCCCGCGCCAACCGCGCCTCGCGCACGCCGTCGGCCTTTGCCGAATTCCAGGCCACCACGCGCGGCACCGCGTCGCAGACGATCAAGACGCTGACGGCAAGGGGGCTGTTGGTGGGCCGGCGGGCCGAACACGACCGGCGCAGCGTGCAGTTCGACCTGACCGAGGCGGGCTGCGCACTGATGGCGCAGGATCCGCTGCGCCACCTGACGACGGCGATCGGGCGGCTGGCGCCTCGGGACCAGGCAATGCTGTCGCGGCTGCTGCCCGACCTGGCGGTCGCGCTGGCGCGCGAACGCGGCGCCCACGCATTCGGCACCTGCGACAAGTGCGACCATTACCAGGATGGCGACAAGGGCGGCTATTGCGCCTGCGTGGCGATGCAGCTGGCGCCGTTCGAGATCGGCCAGCTGTGCATGCGCTATGAACCCAGGCCGGGAGACGAGGCCGCTTAGAACCGCGCCGCGCTCAGGCCAGCTGCCCCTCGGCCGTCAGTTGCGTGCGGCCGCCCAGGTAAGGATGCAGTGCCTCGGGCAGTTCGACCGAGCCATCGGCCTGCTGGCCGTTCTCCAGCACCGCGATCAGGCAGCGCCCCACCGCCAGCCCCGAGCCGTTGAGCGTGTGCACGAATTGCGGCTTGCCGCCGCCCGCGGGGCGGAAACG
>CAZNMK010000236.1:2758-4909 GCA_964574045.1 uncultured Roseovarius sp.
CCAGACCTCGATGTCATGGGTGCGCCGGGCGCCGAAACCCATGTCGCCGGTGCACAGCACCACCGTCCGATAGGGCAGGCCCAGCCGCTGCAGGATGCCCTCGGCACAGCCGGTCATCCGCTCCAGCTCCTCGCCGCTCTCGTCGGGCCGGGTGATCGAGACCATCTCGACCTTCTCGAACTGGTGCTGGCGCAGCATCCCGGCGGTGTCCTTGCCGGCGCTGCCCGCCTCGGAGCGGAAACACTGCGTGTGGGCGACATAGCGGCGCGGCAGATAGCTTTCGTCGACGATCTGGCCGTTGACGATATTGGTCAGCGTCACCTCGGCGGTGGGCACCAGCCACCTCCTGCCAGATGAAGCTTGTTCTTCATAAATCGCATCGTGAAGCGAAGGCCCGCCCTCTCCGGAGTCGAACCTTCTTTGCCATTCCTCCACGACACCTTCGTAGTTTGGTTTTCTCAACATAGTTGAAAAAGAGTCACCCGCAAACTTGGGCAATTGCCCGGTGCCATACATCATCTCGTCGCGCACCAGAACCGGCGTCCAGGTCTCGGACAGGCCGTTTTCTTCCGTATGCACGTCCAGCATGAACTGCGCCAGCGCCCGGTGGATGCGCGCGACGCCGCCCGAGAGGACGACGAAGCGCGAGCCGCTGAGCCTGGCCGCGGTCTCGAAATCCATGCCCCCCTTCACGCCTTCGATCTCGAAATGCTCGCGCGGCGCGAAATCGAACGCGCGGGGGTCGCCCCACCGGCGCAGCTCGACATTGTCGGTCTCGTCCGCCCCGTCGGGGACGTCGTCGAGCGGCAGGTTGGGCAGCCCGCTCAGCATTTCGGTCAGCCTGCTGTCCATCTCGCCCGCCTCGGCCTGCAATTTGGCCACCTCGGCCTTTTTCGCGGCCACCAGCGCGCGCAGACGCTCGAACTCCTGCTCGTCGCCGCGGGCCTTGGCGGCGCCCGCTTCCTTGCTGGCGCGGTTCTGTTCGGCCTGGGCGGTTTCGGCGGCCAGGATGCGCGCGCGCCGCTCCTCGTCGAGCGCCAGGATGGCGGCCGAGGGCGCCTTCAGCCCGCGCCGGGCCAGCGCGGCATCGAAGGCCTGCGGATTGTCGCGGATCGCGCGGATGTCGTGCATGGGCTCGCTCCTACGGGGCAATGAGTCGTCCGCCGCCTTATGCCCCAGATTTCGGGCGGGGTGTAGGGCGTGGATGCCGCGCGCGATCGCCCGGCCGCGCGGTGGCGCTGCCCGGCACGGCACCGCCCCGTCATCCCCGCCGGAGCGCCGCCCTTTCCCGCCTTGCAAATACGCCGCCCGAACCTTAGGTTCGCGCCGCATTTCGCGGCCCCGGGCCGCCAGCCCAGCCACGAAGGAACGCGCGCATGGAAGCCTTTGGCCAGTTTGTCCCCCTGATCCTGATTTTCGCGATCATGTATTTCCTGCTGATCCGGCCGCAGCAAAAAAAGATGAAGGACCACAAGGCGATGGTCGGGGCGCTGCGGCGCGGCGACCAGGTGATCACCCAGGGCGGCCTGATCGGCAAGGTCGTCAAGGTCAAGGACGAGGACGAGATCGAGGTCGAGCTTGCCCAGGGCGTCAAGGTGCGGGTGGTGAAATCGACCGTGGCGCAGGTGCTGTCCAAGACCGAGCCGGCCGAGGGCTGATCCGGCCCCGTTCCACGACCTTATCGAAAAGGCGAAGACATGCTGCAGATCGACCTGTGGAAACGGATTGTCATCTGGGCCCTGGTGGCGGTCGGGCTGCTGCTGGCGCTGCCCAACGCCTTTTACACCAGGGTCGAGACCCGCAACGACGCCGTCGCCGCGATAGAGGCCGGCGCCGAGGCGCCCAGCCTGGCCGAAAAGGCGGCGCTCTGGCCCGGCTGGCTGCCGTCGGACCTGGTCAACCTGGGGCTCGACCTGCGCGGGGGCGCGCATCTGCTGGCCGAGGTCAGGGTCGGGGACGTCTACGAGACGCGGGTCGAGTCGATGTGGCCCGAGATCCGCGACCTGCTGCGCGAGGAACGCGACCGCGTCGGCCCGATCCGCCTGCAGGGCGCAGAGGACGGCGTGCTGCGCGTGCGCCTGGTCGAAAGGCCCGACGAGGCCGAGTACGCCGCCTCGCTGGTGCGCGGGCTGGCGCGGCCGGTGACCAGCC
>CAZNMK010000237.1:0-4903 GCA_964574045.1 uncultured Roseovarius sp.
GCCGGGGGGGCGGGGGGGCGCTGCCCGGCGGTGCCCGCCGGGCGAATGCGCCACAAAGCGCGCGCCCTGCTCCGAACGATTCGTCGGGATGGACGACCCGCCATCGCTCTGACGCGATATTCGCGATTCCTCTATAGCCACGCCATTCCGGGCAGCCGGGGCCCGGCCCGCCGTTGTTATCGCTCGGAGCAATGACGCGGCGAGGCCGCTCCCGCTGCGCACTGCGGGCAAGATGAACAAGAGGGCCGTCACGCCCGCAGCCTTTCGTTCTTCGGATCCCAGAGCGGACCGTCGGGCTGAACCGTGGCGGCGCGGCGCTCGCCGTAGATCTCGACCTCGAGCGCCTGGCCGGGCGTGGTCAGATCGGCCCGCACCATCGCCAGCGCGACCGAGGCATCGACCCGGTAACCCCAGGCGCCCGACGTTGTCTCGCCCACGATCGCACCCTCGTGCCAGATCGTCGACATGTAGGGCGCATCGGCCTCGCCCGCGTCCACCTTGAGCATCGCGAACGCCTTCTTGCGCCCCTGCTGCCGCTCGGCCATGAGCGCCGCCTTGCCGGGGAAATCCTGCGGCTTGTCGAGCCTGACGAACCGGTCGAGCCCGGCCTCGAGCATGGTGTAGTCGGTGGAAAGGTCGCCCTTCCAGGCGCGGTAGCCCTTTTCGATACGCAGGGAATTGAGTGCGTACATGCCGAAAGGCCGCGCGCCGGCGGCGAGGATCGCGTCGTAGATCGCCGGCATGTCGGCGTTTTCGGCATGCACCTCCCAGCCCAGCTCGCCCGCGAACGAGACCCGCAGGAGCGCCGCCCATCGGCCGCAGACCCGCGTTTCCTGAAAGCTGAGCCAGGGCAGGGCGAGATCGGCATCGGTCAGCCCGGCCAGCACCTCGCGCGATTTCGGGCCGGTGACGATCAGCGTCGACATCCGGTCGGTCCAGTCCTCGAGCGCGAAGGCGGCACCCTCGGGCATGTGCCGTTCCAGCCATTCCCGGTCATGCCACTGGGCCGATGCCGCCGTCACGAGGATGAGACGGTCTTCGGCCTCGCGGGTCACGGACATCTCGGTGACGATCCGGCCGCGGTCGTCGGCGAAATAGACCAGCCCGACGCGCCCCACCTTGGGCAATGCCCCGGTGACGAGGCCGCGCAACCAGTCGTCGGCGCCCTTGCCTTGCACCTTGAAGCGGGAAAATCCGGGCAGATCGAGCACGCCGCAGCCGTCGCGCACCGCCTCGGCCTCCTCGCGGATGCGGGCCTCCCAGGGGCCTGCGCGGTTCCAGGTGCGGGTCGCATCCTCCGAGGTGTCGTCGCCCGCTTTCGCGAACCAGTTGGCGCGCTCCCAGCCGTTATAGGCGCCCATGACGCCGCCCAGCGCCTTGACGCGCTCGTGTACCGGGCCGAGCTTGCGGTCGCGCCCGGCCGGCCATTCGTGATGCGGAAAATGCATGGCGTATTCGTGGCCGTAGACCTCCATCCCCTTGGCGACGCAATAGTCGTGATCGGTGTAGTCGGTGTAGCGGCGCGGATCGACCGACCACATGTCCCATTCGGTGGCGCCCTCGGTCATCCATTCCGCGAGCACCTTGCCGGCGCCGCCGGCCTGGGCGATGCCGAAGGTAAAGACGCAGGCCTCGAAGGCATTTTTCACCCCCGGCATCGGGCCTATGAGCGGCAGCCCGTCGGGGGCGTAGGGGATGGGGCCGTTGATGACCTTGTTGACGCCGGCAGCGCCGAGGATCGGCACCCGCGCCATGGCATCCTCGATATACCATTCCAGCCGGTCGAGGTCGTCGGGGTAGAGCTGAAAGCTGAAATCCTCGGGCATCGGATCGGACGGGTCGGCCCAGTGCGCGCGGCAGTTCCGCTCGTAGGGGCCGAGGTTGAGCCCGTGCTTTTCCTGGCGCAGGTAATAGGAGGTATCGACATCGCGCAGAAGCGGCAGCTTGCGGCCCGCCTCTCGGCTCCACGCCTCGAGTTCGGGGATTTCGTCGGTCAGCATGTACTGGTGGCTCATCACCATCATCGGCACCCGGCGGCCGCCATGGGGGCGGAACCATTCGCCCACCCGCTGGGCATAGTAACCGGCGGCGTTGACGACGTATTCGCAGCGGATGTCGCCCTTTTCGGTGTGCACGATCCACTCGCCGCCGTCGCGCCTGACGCCGGTGGCGGGGCAGAAGCGCAGCACCCGCGCCCCCAGCTGGCGCGCGCCCGCGGCCAGCGCCTGGGTCAGTTGCGCGGGGTCGATGTCGCCGTCGTTGGGGTCGTATAGCGCGCCCTCGAGGTCGTGCGTCTCGATGAAGGGATAGCGGTCCCTGATCTCGTCCGGGGCGAGGATTTCCAGCTCCATCCCCTGATAGATCCCCATGCCGCGCGCACGCTGGAATTCCTGCATCCGCTCGCGCGAATGCGCCAGCCGGATCGAGCCGGTCTGGTGGTAGTTCATCGGATAGCCGACGTCGGCGCCCAGGCGCGCGTAAAGCTCGGTCGAATAGCGCTGCATGTTCATGATCGACCACGAGGTCGAAAAGGTCGGCACGTTGCCGGCGGCGTGCCAGGTGCTGCCGGCGGTCAGCTCGTTCTTTTCCAGGAGCACGCAATCGGTCCAGCCCGCGCGCGCCAGATGATAGAGGGACGAGGCGCCGACGGCCCCGCCGCCGATGATGACCGCCCGCGCCGTGGTTGGAAAATCGTTCATGTCGTCCTCTCCTTCATGATGCCCGCGCGCGGCCCGCCAGCGCGCCGGGATGTGTCAGTAGACCGGCGGCGCGATCACCCAGATCGCCACCGCCGGTTCGGCGTATGGATTGGCCCAGCAATACTCCTCGCCGCGAAAGCGGAAGCTGTCGCCGGGGCCCACCGTGAACTCGCGCCCGCCCAGCGTCAGGTCCAGCCGGCCGGAAACGATATAGCCCACCTCCTGCGTCGGGCGCCTCGCCGGTTTCTGCATCCTCGAACGCGGCCGAAAGGTGGAATGGATGACCTCGAAATCGTCGGTCAGGTCGGGCGACAGCAGCTCTTCGATCAGGCCCTCTTCGCCCGAACCCATCGGCCGGCGCGCGCCGGCGCGCACGATATAGCCCTGCTCGCCCGCCGGCGCGCGGGCATGACCGAAAAGGAGCGACATCGGCACGCCCAGCGCCGCCGCGATCTGGCGCAGATCGGAAATCGAGGGTTCCGAGATGTCACGCTCGACCTGGCTGAGCCAGCCCACCGACCGACCCAGAGCGGCGGCTAGGTCGCTCAGCGTCTTGCCGCGCGCCTTGCGCAGGGCGCGCAGGTCGGCGCCCAGGGTGCGGCTGCGAATTGGGTCGGAGTGGTCCACGGGCAGCGCTCGGTGAAAATTCCGTTACGAATTTCACGCTGAACCGATTCCGTGAAATTTTCAACTATTTTTTCATTTGTGCCCGCCTCAGGGGCAGCGGTTGATCGCCTCCACCCGCCAGGTGCCGGCCGCAAGGCGGATTTCGGTCACCGACAGAGGGTCGATGCGGTGCCCGATGGCCGCGAACGCGGAAACGTTCAGCGCCCTTTGCAGCTGGGTCAGGATCGTGCCCATATGCGCCACCACGACGACATCGCGGCCGGGATGCGCCGCCACCAGCCGCGCCACCGCCCGGTCGGTGCGGGTGCGCAGATCGTCCCAGCACTCGCCGCCGGGCGCGCGGACGCTGCCGGGCATGTCCCAGAACGCGCGCAGCCCTGCCCGATCGGCGACCGCCGCGACCTCCTGCAACTCCCATTCGCCGAAATGTATCTCGCGCAGGTCGCGGTCGTGTGGCAGGCGCAGCCTGGCCCCGGCCAGCGCGTCGGCGGTGGCCACGGCGCGGACCAGGTCGGACGAGACGACCGCCGCGCCGGCGGGCAGATGCGCGGCCAGCCGCGAAATCCGGGCGGTGTCGCTCAGGTCGGCGGGCAGGTCCGACCAGCCCAGCATCGCGCGGGCATGGGTGGGCCCGTGGCGCACCCAGAAGAACCGGCTCATGGCAGCGTGCCCTTCAGCACCTGCGGCAGCCCGGCGACGACGTTCACCGCCAGCCCCGCCCGCGCCGCCAGCGCCTGGTTGAGCCGGCCCTGCGCCTCGCGGAACCGGCGGGCGAGCGCGTTCTCGGGCACCACCGACAGCCCGACCTCGTTCGACACCACCACCACGGGCGCGGCGCATCCCGTCAGCGCCGCAAAGAGCCGTTCCCGCGCCGCGGCGATATCGCTGCCGGCCAGCATGTGATTGCTCAGCCACATGGTGGCGCAATCGAGCAGCACCACTTCGCTCGCGGTCGCCGCCGCCAGCGCCGTACCGGGCTCGAGCGGTTCCTCGACGTCGCGCCAGCCGGCGCCGCGCCTCCGCCTGTGGCGGGCGATCTTTTCGCGCATCTCGGCATCCCCCGCCCGCGCGGTCGCAAGATAGACGCATTCGCGCCCGCTGCCGGTCGCCAGCGCCTCGGCAAAGGCCGACTTGCCCGACGCGGCACCGCCCAGCACAAGGCTCACACCCGGTAACATTCGCGTCATCTCCCGTTCGGAGTGATCCGTCCACACCCCAGATCCGTAGCATCCTGTGACGGTCGAGATAAAGAGCGGGCCGCCGCCCGCCCGGCCATACGGACGAAAGACGGGGGTATGACATGCCGCTTGACGCCTTTCAGAGCAGGGACATGTCGCGGGCCGCGATGAAGGCCGAACTGCTGGACGCCGAGACCGAACGCGAACTCGCCTATGCCTGGCGCGACCGGCGAGACGAGGCGGCGCTGCACCGGCTGATCACCGCCTACATGCGGCTGGCGATCTCGGTAGCGGCGAAATACAAGCGCTACGGCGCCTCGATGAACGACCTGATACAAGAGGCGGGCCTCGGCCTGATGAAGGCCGCCGACAAGTTCGACCCCGATCGCGGCGTGCGCT
>CAZNMK010000238.1:0-4901 GCA_964574045.1 uncultured Roseovarius sp.
TGCTGCGCGAGGGCCGGCCGCAGGACGCGGGCCGCCACTGGGAAGTCAGCGAGGCCCTACTTCGCCATCACGATGCGCTGCTGGCCGAGGTGATGGGTGGAGACGAGTGGGCACGTGCGGAGCTTTTCGCCGCCACGGCCGGCCATCACGGCCGGCCGCCGCCACGAGACCTGACCGCGCGCCGCGGTCGTCCGGACGGTGTATGGCGCGCCATGCTGGAGGCTGCGGGCGAAAGCGCCGTCACCGACGCCGCCTCCGTAATCCGTGGCTTTGCCGCGCTTTGGCCGAAGGCCTCGCTCGGACAGATGACGACAAACGAGGCCAAACACCTGTCATGGCGGCTCGCGGGGCTCGTTACCGCGGCCGACTGGGTAGCGTCCACGCCCGAGTTCTTTCCCGCTTCTCCGGCCGGCCCCGACGCGGCAACATATCTGGCTTCAGCGTGCGAGCGCGTGGACGATGTACTGGCCAGTGCCGGGGTGATCGCGCCTCCGGCCTCCCGCGTCCCGCTTGTCAATTTCACGCTGCGCCCGATGCAGTCGGCCTGCACGGATGTCGCGCTCCGCGACGGCGCGATGCTGGCGCTGATCGAGGACGAGACCGGCAGCGGCAAGACAGAGGCGGCGCTGATGCTGGCCCGGCGCATGCTGCACGCAGGCAAGGGCCGTGGTATCTACATCGCGCTGCCGACCATGGCCACGGCCGACGCGATGTTCTACCGCATAGCCGACATGGCGGAGCATCTCTTCGAGGGGAAGCCGAGCCTCGCGCTGGCCCACGGCCGGGCGCACATGCACGAGGGCTTCCGGGCGATGGCGCATACGCGCGATCTGAACTGCGATGAGCCCGGACCCTCATCATGGCTGACGGACAGCCGCCGCAAGGCGCTCTTGGCAACGCTTGGCATCGGCACGATCGATCAGGCACTGCTCGCAGTGGTGCGTGCCCGGTTCGCGGCGCTGCGGCAAACCGCCTTGTCGGACAAGATACTGATCGTCGATGAGGTACACGAGACATCGGACCCTTACATGGGCGCGTTGCTGACCGAACTTCTGCGCCTGCACGCAACTGCGGGCGGTTCGGCCATCCTGATGACGGCGACCTTGCCACAGATGCTGCGCGCAGAGCTCATCGCGGCTTTCGAGGCAGGCGCGGGGCGGCCGCCGCCGGCGCTTGCCGGCCCCGCATATCCGGCGCTAACGGTGCCGGGCGTAATGGCGCCGATGGTGGCAGCCACGCCGGCGGCACGCGGCCCGGTGACGGTCCACCGCATCGATGCTCTCGAAGAGGCCTTCGACGATCTTGAGAACGCGGCGGGCCTAGGCGCGGCCTGCGTCCTGATCCGCAATTCCGTGGATGAGGCGATCGCGGCATATATCGCACTTGCCGCGCGCGGGGTGCCGGTCGATATCCTGCATGCGCGATTCGCCCTCGTTGATCGCAAGCGACATGAAGGGCAGGTACTGGAGAGCTACGGCAAGGCCCGTACGCTGCGCCCCGGCCGGGTACTGGTGGCGACGCAGGTGGTGGAGGCCTCACTCGACCTCGATTTCGACGTGATGATCTCTGACCTGGCGCCGATGGCGGCGCTGATTCAGCGCGCGGGTCGGCTCTGGCGGCATATGGATTTGCGCCCGGCGCGGGATCGGCCGGTGTCGGGGCCGGTACTGCGCGTCCTCTCACCCGACCCCTTTCGCGTGGACGGGTCCGATTGGGCACGCCCGGTGTTGGGACAGGGCGCCTTCGTCTACGAGACGGCGCTGCTCTGGCGTACGGCGCGGACGCTCGCCGACGCCCGCGAAATCCGTGCCCCCGACGGGCTGCGTGCGCTGATCGAGGCGGCGCATGGGGATGACGGCCCGCTGCCCGAGGCATTGGAGGCGGCCGCGCTCGAGGCCGAGGGGAAAGCGGGGGCGAAAAAAGCCCATGCCGCGCAGAACATGATCGACTTTGATGCGGGCTATCGGTCGGGCGCGGCCGGCGCCAGCGATGCCGAATATCCCACTCGCCTCGGCCGGGAACAGCGCACACTCGTCCTCATGCGTGGCGCGGAGGCCTGGGCCGGCGGTGCATGGTCTATTGAAGGCTGTCAACTGTCGGAAGTTCAGGCCGGCGCCAGCCGCCTCGCCCGGCTGGAATCGAGTGTCGCCGAGCCACCTCCTGGGCTGCCGCACTGGCTTATCGCGACGCGAACCTTTCTGCCGGTAGCAGCTGATGGCACCATTTGTCCGGGACTTCAGTATTACGGAGATATCGGTCTCGTTTTCAATTGAAGATTGTGGACACCCGTGATTACATTTCCTTGGGTGGAGGCCGCGACATGTTGAACGTGATCACCGATACTTGGATTCCGGTACGCGCCCGGGACGGCGCGCGCAGAACCATCGCACCCTGGCAAATGGCCGACCCGGACTTCAATTTCCCCGACTGGCCGCGGCCCGATCTCAACATCGCCTGCCTCGAGCTGCTGATCGGTCTCGTTTTCCTCGCCGACCCGCCGCGCGACGCCGACGACTGGCGCGCAAGGCAGGCGCCCGATCCGGACCGGCTGCGCGCCGCCCTCGCGCCCTACGCTCCCGCCTTCGAACTGCTGGGCGACGGTCCGCGCTTCATGCAGGATATCGAGGCGCTGGAAGACGGAGGACTTCAAGTCCTGCCGGCAGGTCGGCTATTCATCGACAGCGGGGGAGAGAACACTTTCAGGGATAACAAGGATATAATGGTCAAACGTGATCGTTATGGCCTACTTGATCCAGACTTGGCGGCTATGGCGCTCTTCACGGCACAGATTTATGCCTATGCAGACAGCGCCAAGCATAAAGCCAGCTTGCGCGGCAACGGGCCGCTTGTTGCCATTGTCGATCCGCTTGACCGCGACCGTCATTCGGGACTCTGGCCGCTTGTCTGGGCCAATGTGCCGCATGGGCGGCCCTCAAACTACGCCGAGAACTTGCTACCTTGGCAGAAGCCTACAGTCGTTTCGGGAGAAGGTGGTAGAACAGTACCCTGGCCCGGCAGTCACGTGGCGGAAACCTTCTTCAGCATGCCTTGGCGTATTCGGCTGGTTAACGAAAACGAAAAGATCGTAGGCTTCGTTCGAAAGGATTTTGGAGCGAAATATGAAAACTGGATGCATCCCTTGACGCCGTATCGAAGACGTTCGGCGGGCGAACCTTTTTCTCCGGTAAAGGCCCGGCCCGGCAAATGGCTTTACAATAACTGGCTGGGGGTCGTGCTTCGGTCGACGCAGAGCTCCGACGATTTGCACCGTCGTCCCGAAAACATCACTGTCGCCGCTCATTCGCGCTGGGGCGGCGACAGTGATGTGTTGGTCGCGGGCTGGGCAATGGCCAAGGCAACGCCCGTGGACTTTGTCCTCGCGCGTGCCCCGTTGATCGAGCTTCCCGATGGCCTGATCGAGTACCCAGAAAGCATGATCACAGCGGCAAACAGTTTTGCTGAGGTGCTGCGCAACTGCCTCAAGAAAGCGATACCGGAAAAAGATAGCAAGAACGAAACGGTTCTCAATTCGGTTCATGAGGAATTCTTCATAAATACCCAATCCGCCTTGGAGGCCCGACTCGGCCAGTTGGAAACGCTGACAACCGAAGACGTGATGCAGGGCTGGCTTGCGGACATGAAGGGCGCGGCGCTTGCGCTCTTCGACGCCTACGCGCTGCCCGGGCTGGGGGATGCCGACATCGGCAGGCAAGCCGCCATTGTCCAGGCAAGGCGCAACCTGAGTGCGGCCTTCGCTGGCCATGGCAAGACCGGGCAGGCGGCCTATCTGGCGCTCGGCCTGCCCATTCCCGAACAAGGGAGGCGGGTGGCATGAGCCGGGGAGAAGTCGCCGCCGCCTGGTGGCGCACACATATCGCGGATCGCGACCGGGCCGCGGCGCGGGGGCTGGCGGCGCGGCTGAGGCGGGCGGGCGACATCGCCACCCTGGCCGAGCCGGCGGTGCAGGATCTGGCCCGCCGCCTCAAGGTCGGGCCGGAGGGCGCGCGCGACCTCTTGCGCCTCGTACAGGCGCTCGCCGAACTGCGGGAGGACAACCGCGCGAGCCTTGCCCAGCGTCTCGGCGGGGCGGATCCCGACCGGTCGGCGCTGCGCTTTCAGCGGCTGTTGCGGGCCCGGGGCGCGGAGGTCGCCACCCAGATGCGCCGCGCCATCGTTATGGCCGAGCGGCGCGCCAACGTCGCCCGGCTCGCCGCTGACCTGTTGGTCTGGGACCACCCCGAATGGGGCGACAATACCCGCGCGCGCTGGTGCTTCGACTATTTCGGCGCGCCGCCGCCAGAGGCCACCGCCGACCGATCCGAGGAGAGCCCGACATGACCCAGTTCGTGCAGTTTCATCTGCTGACCCCCTATCCGCCCTCCAACCCCAATCGCGACGATCAGGGTCGGCCCAAACAGGCGATGGTCGGCGGGCATCCCCGGCTGCGGCTGTCGTCGCAGTCGCTCAAGCGGGCGGTGCGCGAGACCGCCTTCTTCAAAGAGCAGCTCGACGGGCACATCGGCGTCCGCACACGCCGCCCGGCGAGGCGCCTTCTCGAGATGATTCGGCCCGAGGAGGAGGAGCGTGAGAAGGTGCTCAAGTTAATCGAGGAAGTCACTCTGGGTGTCGGAAAACTCGATCCGAAGCGAACAAAGGAAGAGGGTGCGCCAGTTCTCACCACAATGACGTTCTTCACACCAACGGAATTCGATGCCATGGCGGCATTGGTCCGCGAAGCGGCTGCCGGCAGCAAGGTTCCCAAGCGGGCAGAGCTTGCCGAACGGATTTTCAGGCAGGTAGACGGCGCCATCGACGTCGCGATGTTCGGGCGAATGCTGGCGGGAGAAAATAGTGACACTAAGAGTGGTGCCGACGCGCTGAAGCTGAAGCAATTCGAGAGA
>CAZNMK010000239.1:0-4891 GCA_964574045.1 uncultured Roseovarius sp.
GGCCCGCGCCTGTCGCCGGCCGCGCGCGACTGGCTGGCGGCGGCGACGGTACCGCTTTGACGCGAAAAACGTCGGATCGCGGGACTCGCGCCGCGCCGGCGAAGCGGTATAGAAGGACATCGACGCAAATGGCGAGGGAGAGAAAGACGGCATGAGCAGGATCACCATACGCAACGCCGAGGGAAAATGGTGCGTGCGCGCCGGCGGCGCCATTCTGGTCGACAGCAAGAACGCGCTGAGGCTGAGCGAGGAAGGCCTTGCCGACGTCATCTATTTCCCGCGCGAGGATGTGGCGATGGCGTTTCTCGACCCGTCGGATCGCCGCACCCACTGCCCGCTGAAGGGCGACGCCACCTATTTTTCCATCGTGACCAAGAGCGGCACGCTCGAAAACGCGGCCTGGAGCTATGAGGACCCGATCGACGCGGTCGCGCGCATCAAGGATCACATCGCCTTCCACACCGGCGACGACATCGCCGTGGAACGCATCTGACGGCAGGCCGCCCGGCCGGCTTGCGCGGGACGGTTTGCAAAGTTAACCTTGGCAAACCGCGAAACCGCAAAGGCCGCCCATGCCCGCCCAGAAGCTCTATGCCGGCGCCAAGCTGCGCGAGACCCGCCAGCGGCTGGGACTGACGCAAAAGGACTTCGCCGCCAAGCTCGGCGTGTCGCTGCCCTATCTCAACCAGATGGAGAACAACAACCGGCCGGTCAGCACCACCGTGGTGCTGGCGCTGGCGCAGGAGTTCGGCTTCGACGTCACCGAGCTGTCGACCGGCGATGCCGAGCGGATGATCTCGGACATGCGCGAGGCGCTGGCGGATCCGGTCTTTGCCGACGACCCGCCGCCGCTGACCGACCTGCGGCTCACCGCCTCGAACGCGCCGGCACTGGCGCGCGCATTCCTGGAACTGCACCGCGCCTACCGGCAGACGCACGAACGGCTTGCCAGCCTCGACGAGGCGCTGGGGCGCGAGGACAGCCGCATGCAGCCCAGCCCCTGGGACGAGGTGCGCGATTTCTTTCACTACTGCGACAACTATATCGATGCCGTCGACCGCGCCGCCGAACGGTTCGCCGCGGCGGCGGGCGGGCGGACGGTGCCGGCGCTGGCCGAGGCACGGCTGGCGGCGATGGGCATCGCCGTCAGCGTTGCCGATTCGACCACGCTGCGCCATTACGACCGCGAGACCCGCATGCTGCGGCTGTCGTCGCGGGCGGGGCCGCAAACGCGCGGCTTTCAGATCCTGCATCAGCTGGCGCTCCTGACCCAGGACAAGCTGCTGGAAGCGACGCTCGATCTGGCGCGTTTCCAGTCCGAGGCGGCGCGCGCCATCGCCAAGATCGGGCTGGCGAACTATTTCGCCGGCGCCGCGCTGATGCCCTATGGCGCCTTTCTCGACGCCGCCGAGGCGTGCCGGCACGACCTCGAAATCCTCGCCAACCGGTTCGGCGCCTCGATCGAACAGGTCTGCCACCGCCTGTCGACGCTGCAGCGGCCCGGCGCCAAGGGGGTGCCGTTCTTTTTCGTCCGGGTCGACCAGGCCGGCACCATCACCAAGCGGCATTCGGCCACGCGCCTGCAATTCGCCCGCTTCGGCGGCGCCTGCCCGCTATGGAACGTGCACCGCGCGTTCGAGACCCCGGGGCGGTTCCTGCGCCAGCTGGCCGAGACCCCCGACGGGGTGCGCTACATCAGCCTCGCCCGCGACGTCAGCAAGCCGGGCGGCAGCTTCGGCGCGCCCACGCGGCGGTTCGCGATCGCGCTCGGGTGCGAGGTGCGCCACGCCGACGCGCTGGTCTATGCCGACGATCTGGACCTGACCAACGCCCGCGCCTACGAGCCCATCGGCATCTCCTGCCGCATCTGCGAACGCACCGGCTGTCACCAGCGCTCGGTGCCGCCGCTGGAACGGCGGCTGAGGGTCGAGCCCGACGAGCGCGGCGTGCTGCCCTATACGGTCGACTGATCTGGTCTGCAATTGATTGGTTCATACTCAATACAGACCCACATAAAGAACTGGTGCAGGTTAAGAGGATTCGAGGATGTCAAACGGATTGGCACAATTATTGCCCTCGGCATAACCAGTTTTTTCGGATACGCCACATATGACCATTATCGAGCGGATCTCCACACAAGGCCGGAATTGCCGCCAGGAGCCTTTTCAATATCTTAAAGAAAAGCGGGCTTCGCGCTATACTAGTTGACCTGCCCAATTTCCGGGATACGCGCAGATATCTTGGATATCCGACTGATGTTCCGTATTGCCTCGAAGATGTCTGGTCGAATTGTGGTCCGCCAACTGGGCAAGAATTACAGGAGTATACTGCAAACCGGCCTGATACGCTTGAGCGTTTGCAGGCGATTTGTCGAATTAAAGTAGACGATACAAGCGTCATTCGAGGAATTATCACGACGGTACCCAAGCTTTAGATCGAATAGCAATGAATTATACTTGGGCGTCTGGAGTGGGGGTGCATGCGGCCGCCCGGGTGGGCGCGAATGCGCCCGCCTTGGGGCGGGCGGGCGCATGCCCGGCCCGCTAGCGGGCCGGACGGGAAGAGTTCAATTATATGCAACGCTCTGTAGCTTTCCGTAGGCATACCTGATACCCACCAGACCGTTCCTGCAGACCCAGTTCGCCATCTGGCCAGAACAAAGGCACGACACCGTCGTTGCGTGGCAAATTCCTTTGACTGACCCGCGCGCGCCGCTCAGGCCGTCAGCATGCGGTAGAGCTCGTCCTTGAGATGCGCCCGCTTCTTGCGCAGATCGACCTCCGCCAGTTCCTCGATCGGCGCGACGTTGGTCTCGGCCCGGTGCACGGCGCGGTTCACTTCGTGATATTCGTCGAAGAGCCGGGCGAAATGGGGGTCGCCGGCCTTCATCTCGGCGATCCTGCCGGCCAGTTCGGGGAATTCCTCGTGCAGCTCGTGCGGGGTGTGCGTCATGTCGCGCCTCTCCATCTATGTTGTCGCGCCGGTCCTGCCACGGCGGCGGCGCGGCGTCCTTGACCGGGGTCAAGGGGCGCGCTTTATCGCTGCGCCGTCCGCCAGTCTGGGTCGATCCAGGGGCTGGCATTGTCCGGCGGCAGCGGCGAGCGGCCGAGGATGTGATCGGACATCTTTTCCCCGACCATGATCGAGGGGGCGTTGATGTTGCCGTTGGTGATGCGCGGAAAGACGCTGCTGTCGGCCACGCGCAGCCGCTCGACCCCGATCACCCTACCCTCGGGGTCGACCACGGCATGCGCGTCGTCGGCGCGCCCCATCCGGCAGGTGCCGCAGGGGTGATAGGCGCTTTCGGCGTGTTCGCGCACGAAGGCATCGAGTGCATCGTCGTCCTGCACCGCCTCGCCGGGCTGGATCTCGTGGCGCAGGAACGGGGCAAAGGCCGGCTGCGCGAATATCTCGCGCGTCAGGCGGATGGCGCGGCGAAAATCTTCCCAGTCCTCGGGCGCGCTCATGTAGTTGAAACGCAGTACCGGCGCCGCCTCAGGGTCGGGTCCGCGCAGCGCGACGGTACCGCGAGAGGCGCTGCGCATCGGCCCGACATGAGCCTGGAACCCGTGCCCCTCGGCCGCCGCCTGGCCGTCATAACGCACCGCGATCGGCAGGAAGTGGAACTGGATGTCCGGGTAATCGACGCCGGCCTGGCTGCGGATGAAGCCGCAGCTTTCGAACTGGTTCGACGCGCCGGGGCCGGAGCGGTTGAGCAGCCACCGGAACCCGACCCAGGCCTTGCCCCACAGGTTCCAGTACTTGTAGAGGCTGACCGGCTGGCGCGCGGCCATCTGCACGTAGAGTTCCAGGTGGTCCTGCAGGTTGGCGCCGACGCCGGGACGGTCGGCCACCACCGGCAGCCCGTGTTCGGCCAGATGCGCGCCCGGCCCGATGCCCGAGAGCATCAGGAGCTTGGGCGAGTTGAAGGCCGACGCGGCGACGATCACCTCGGCGCGCGCGCCGATCGTCTCGGTCCGGCCGCCGCGGCGCAGCTCGACGCCGGTGGCGCGGCCCTCTTCCATCACCACGCGGGTGGCGAAGCCGCGCACCAGATCGCAGTTCGGATGCCTGAGCGCGGGCTTGAGATAGGCGTTGGCCGCCGACCAGCGCCGGCCCCGCCAGACGGTCATGTCGAAGGGGCCGAACCCCTCTTGCTGGCGGCCGTTGTAATCGTCGGTGCCCGGATAGCCCGCCTGCACGCCGGCCTCGATAAAGGCGCGGGTGAGCGGGTTTTCCATGCGCCCGCGGCTGACATGCAGCGGGCCGTCCTTGCCGCGCCAGGCCGGGTCGCCGCCGTGGCCGCCGTCGTGCCAGCATTCCATCCGCTTGAAATACGGCAGCACATCCGTATAGCCCCAGCCCTCGGCCCCCGCATCGCGCCAGTGATCGTAGTCGCGCGCATTGCCGCGCACATAGACCATCCCGTTGATCGAGGACGACCCGCCGATCACCTTGCCCCGCGGCGCCGCCAGCCGGCGGCCGTTCAGGTTCGGCTCGGGCTCGCTCTGATAGCCCCAGTCGTAGCGCGCCATGTTCATCGGATAGCTCAGCGCGCCGGGCATCTGGATGAACGGGCCGGCATCGCTGCCGCCGTGCTCGACCACGATGACCGACTTGCCGGCCTCCGACAGCCTGTAGGCCATGGCGCAGCCGGCGCTGCCCGCACCGACGATAACGTAATCTGCCTGCATCATTCGCCCCTTGGATAGCGTTGGCGTTCCTCGACCACGTTGAGGTCCATGTGGTTGCGCATGTAGCGCTCGGACGCGCGCTGCAGCGGCTGGTAGTCCCAGGGATAATAACCGCCCCGCCGCAGCGCCTCGTAGACCACATGCCTTCGGGCCTGGCTTTCGCGCACCTGGGCGTCGAAGGCGTCGAGATCCCAGCG
>CAZNMK010000240.1:0-1210 GCA_964574045.1 uncultured Roseovarius sp.
CCCGATCCGGCATCGGCGCTGCCGCTGATCCGCGAGGGACTGAGCAAATCGGAAATCCTCGAACGCAGCGGCCATGTGGTGGGCATCCGCGATGTCAGTCTCGACATTCCCGCCGGCGGCATCTTCGTCGTGATGGGGCTGTCGGGGTCGGGCAAGTCGACGCTGATCCGCCACATCAACCGGCTGATCGAGCCGACGGCGGGCCATATCCTGGTCGATGGCGAGGACGTGCTGGGACTCGACGAACAGGCCCTGCGGGATCTGCGGCGGCACAAGATGTCGATGGTGTTCCAGCGCTTCGGCCTGCTGCCCCATCGCACCGTGATCGACAACGTCGCCTATGGCCTGATGGTGTCGGGCATACCCCGCCACGAGGCGCGCGAACGCGCCGCACGTCAGATCGGGCTGGTCGGCCTCGACGGTTTCGAGAACAGCTATCCGCGTCAGCTCTCGGGGGGTATGCAGCAGCGCGTCGGGCTGGCCCGCGCACTGGCCACCGACGCCGAGATCCTGCTGATGGACGAGGCCTTCTCGGCCCTCGATCCGCTGATCCGAAACGACATGCAGGCGCAGATGAAGGAATTGCAGGAGCGGCTGAAAAAGACCATCGTCTTCATCACCCACGATCTGGACGAGGCGCTGCGCCTGGGCGACCGGATCGCGATCCTCAAGGATGGTGAGCTGCGTCAGGAGGGCCGGGCCGCCGACATCCTGCTGGAGCCCGCCGACGATTACGTCACCCGCTTCGTGCGCGACGTGAACCGCGCCCGCGTCATCACCGTGGGGTCCGTTGCCCAGCCGGCCGCGTCGCTGCCGGCCTCGGAGCTGAGCGCCGAACGCTGCCGGGGGGCGCTGGCCAACGGCACGGTCGCGGCGGTCCTGCCGGGATCGGACGGGCCGGACAGGGTGATCACCCGCGGTTTTGCCGAAAAGCACGCCGGCGAAAGCGCCGAGTGGTGGCGCGACCCGGCCAATTTCCCCGCCGCCGAGAGGATCGCGGCGGCGCGCGGCCCGCTGGTGGTCACGGGCGCCGACGGCACCTGCGCCGGGGTCGTCACCGGCGACGCGGTGCTGCGCGCGCTGACCCGCCAGAGCGGCTAGCCAGAGCGAGCCCCAACCGATCGGATACATGCCCGCGCCCCGGCCCCCGTGCCGGGGCCCGAACGCCGGTGGGATGGGGTCCCGGGTCGGGCCCGGGACGGGTGGTTCC
>CAZNMK010000240.1:1220-4583 GCA_964574045.1 uncultured Roseovarius sp.
GGCGCACCGCAACGCAAGGCGCGCGCATGTTTCCATGCGCGCGGCCCCGGGTCGGGCCGTCGGGCGGCCCGGGTCAGCCCTTTTGCCGGCGGCGCGTTTCCGATGCGGCGCGGCTCATCGCCAGCGCCAGCATCTCGCGCACGAGGTCGCGGTCGGCACCCGCCTCGATCAGCCCGATCAGTTCGCGCCGGTCGGCCGTCGCGGTGGCGGTATCGCGCACGGCCCGGGCGGCCGCGGCCTGTTCCGGCGCGCCGGCGCCGCCGCCCCCGTATCCGGCCTCGGGTCCGGAGACCCGCGCCAGCATGCGCGGCAACAGCCATTCCGACATCATCGTCTGCATGCGCTCATCCCTCCTGCCCGGCCGCGGCCAGTTCCAGCCCGGCGCTCAGCGCGCGCAGATTGGCCTCGGCCACGTCGGGTTTCTGGCTGGCGGCGATGGTTTCCTCGAACGCCTCGGGCGGGAACAGCCCCGCCTCGCGCAAGAGCGCACCCAGCGCCAGCGTCGCCAGCCCGCTGCGCGACACCCGCCGCGCCGTGGCCCCGAGCGGCAGCCTGAGCACGCGCGCCCCGGTCGGCGGCAGGTCGAGCGCCTCGTCGGCGATCACCGTGGCACCCGCCGGCAGCGCGGCGATTCGCGCGCCGCAGCGTCTGAGCCCGTCGTCGCTGAGCACCAGCATGTAGTCGGGGGTGTCGATGGCGGTAAAGACGATCGGTTCGGGGCTGAGAATCAGTTCCGAGATCGAATGGCCCGTCATCACAGTGATCGGGTAGTCGTCCTTTTGCGTCGCCTGCAACCCTGCCGAAATGGCGGCGCGGGCAAACCCGGTGGCGGCGGACCGCACCTTGCCCCCCGCGCTGCCGGCGATGACGATGCCGCAAGGCCGGTCGAGCGTGGCGCCCCCGCGCGGCGCGATGGGCCGGGGTTGCGGCGCCCGGGCCTCGCGCGCGGCGGCGCGATAGGCGGCGCCGAATTCCGGCCGGGGCGCGCGGGCCACCATGCCGGCGACCGCGCCTGAGCTTTCCATCAGGTCGAACACGTCGCGTTTCTTGAAGCCGTTGCGCGGGGTGTAGTAGGCGGTGCAAAGCTCCCACACATCGAGCAGGGCAAAGCCCGGCTCGCGGATCGCCTCGGCGATGCTGTCGGCAAGGTCGCGGTCGTAGACGGTGCCGCGCCGGACCCAGCCCGCGCCGGCGGCGGCCGCCACCGCGCAGATGTCGAGCGCCTGTTCCAGGTTGCCCGCGGGCGTGGTCGATGTGCGGCCGGCGCAGGGCGTCGTTACCGAATGCTGCCCGCCGGTCATGCCGAAGTTGAAGTTGTTGGCGACGATCGCGGTGATGCCGATATTGCGCCGCGCCACGTTGAGCAGATGCGCCCCGCCGATACCGCAGCCGCCGTCGCCCATCAGCACGATCACGTCGAGTTCCGGCCGCGCCAGCTTGAGCCCGCAGGCATAGGTGATCGAGCGCCCGTGCAGGCCGTGAAAGGCGTGGGTGTCGAAATAGCGGTCGGCAAGGCCGATGCAGCCGATGTCGGTGACGATGGCGATGCGGTTCCTGGGCCGGCCCAGCGCCACCAGCGCCCGGTCGAGCGCCTTCAAGAGCGCATCGTGCCCGCAGCCGGGGCAGAACGGCATCGGCCCGGGGGCCGGGTCGATATAGGTATCGGGTGCAAGCTGGTTCATTGCAGAATTCCTCCGCCCTTCAGGATGTCGGTTGGCGAAATCAGCGTGGTGTCCATCCGGTTCACCCCGCGCACCTCGGCACCCGCGGGCGCAAGGCGCTCGATCTCGTGGATGTACTGGCCCATGTTCATCTCGGGCACGACGATGCGCCGCATGCCCGCCATCGCCGCACCGAGCGCCGCCCCGGGCACCGGAAAGAGCGTCTTCAGCCGCAGCCCCGAGACCCGCGCGCCGCCCTCGCGGGCGCGCGCGATCGCCACCCGGGCCGCGCGCGCGGGCACGCCGTAGCTGACGATCAGCGTTTCGGCGCCGTCCTGCATGTCGGCCTCGACCAGTGCGATCTCGTCGGCTGCTGCCGCGATCTTGGCGCTATAGTGGTCGATCATGCGCTGGATCACCGCCGGGCTGGCGCTGAGCTGGCCGTCCTCGTCATGGCTCGAGGTGGTGATGCGGGTGATGGTGTCGCCGCCCAGCGGCGCGAACGCCGGCACCTCGGCCGGGTCGGAAAACCCGTGCGGGCGGAACGGCAGCGCGCCCTCGTGCATGCGCCGCTCGATCCGCGCCGGCAGCGTCACCGCGTCGAGATCGACCGTCTCGCGGGTCATGCCGATCTCCTTGTTGCCAAGGACGAAGACGGGCGTGCGGAACCGCTCGGCCAAGTTGAAGGCGAGATAGGTCATCTCGTAGCATTCCGTCACCGTCGAGGGACAGAGCGCGATCACCGGCAGGCCGCCCGAGGTCACCCATTGCGTGAACTGGATGTCGCCGTCGGCGCCCTTGGTGGCCGAGCCGGTGGCCGGCCCCTGGCGCTGGACGTTGACGATGACCAAAGGCGCCTCGCCGATCATCGCCAGGCCGATGTTTTCGCTGTAAAGGCTGATGCCCGGCCCGCTGGTGGTGGTCAAGGCCTTGCGCCCGGCCATCGCCGCACCGATGCACAGCCCGATCGCGGCGATCTCGTCCTCGGCCTGAACGCCGATGCCGCCCGCCGCCGGCAGCGCCTCGAGCATCGCACTCAGGATCGTCGAGGAGGGCGTGATCGGATAGCCGGCGAAGAAATCGCACCCCGCCGCCAGCGCGCCCCGCGCCGCCGCCTCGTTCCCGTCCAGAAATTCGGTTGCCATTTGGTTCGGTCCCCTTGTCCGTGTCGTCGCCCGCCTCAGCCGCCCGGATGGGGGCTGAGCAGCTCCGCCTTGCCGGCGGCGGCCTTCCACGCATCCGCATCCGGCGGCGGCGCGCCCTTTTCGGTGATGCAGGGCCAGATTTCGGCGTAGCGGCGGTTAAGCTCGACCCAGGGCTCGAAATCGCCCTCACTGTCGGCAAAGATCGCGTCGGCGGGGCATTCGGGCTGGCACACGCCGCAGTCGATGCATTCGTCGGGGTGGATGACCAGCATGTTCTCGCCCTCGTAGAAACAGTCCACCGGGCAGACGTCGACGCAGTCCATGTATTTGCACTTGATGCAGTTCTCGGTGACGACAAAGGTCATGGCATTGCTCCTTTCGGATTGGCGGGCGCGCGCCTATTCGGCGGCGACGCGTTCGGCGCTATCGGGGTTCTGCACCATCCGCATCGCGTCGAACGGGCAGACGTTGTAGCAAAGCTCGCAGCCGATGCAGCTGTCGGGGTTGGTCACGATCTGCCCGTCGCCGATCTTGAGCGAATCGTAGAAACACATCTT
>CAZNMK010000240.1:4593-4886 GCA_964574045.1 uncultured Roseovarius sp.
TCTTGACGCAGATCGAACAGGTCGGGTGGCGGCATTTCTCGTGGTCGACCTCGACGACGAGCGGCGCCATCTCGAGCGCCTCGGCCGGCGACTTGAAGGCGCGCCTGGAGGCGATGCCGTAGATCGCGTCGACGCTGTCGTAGCCGTGGGTATCGAGAAAGCGGTCCATGCCCTTGACGACGTCGTCGAGCCACTCGATACCCTTGAGCATCAGCACCGAGCCGACCTGCATCACCCGCGCGCCCGACATGATGAACTCGACCGCGTCGCGGGCGTCGAAGATGCCGTTCGAG
>CAZNMK010000241.1:0-4876 GCA_964574045.1 uncultured Roseovarius sp.
CGAGCTGCGCTCGGACGGATGGGGGGCGGAGCGGGCGCCCGGGGCGGATACACGCGGGATTTGACCTGCGCCGCCGGTCTTGCCATCGTCGGGGAATGGTCAAGGCGGTTCTTCTGGATCTGGCGGGCGTCCTTTACGACGGGGACCGGGCCGTGCCCGGCGCGGCGGCGGCGGTGGCGCGGCTGCGCCGGGCGGGCCTGCCGGTCAGGTTCCTGACCAACACCACCCGGCAGCCGCGCCGCGCGCTGATCGCCCGGCTGGCGCGGCTCGGCTTCGACGTCGCGCCGGAGGAGGTCTTTACGCCGGCCGTCGCCGCGTGCGACAGGCTGATCCGGTCCCGGCAGGTGCCGCATCTGCTGATCCATCCCGACCTGGCCGAGGATTTCCGGCACGCGCCGTCGGACGGCCCGGCAACCGCCGTGGTGCTGGGCGATGCCGGCGCGTATTTCACCTATGAGCGCCTCAACGCCGCGTTCCGCGTGCTAATCGGGGGTGCGGATTTCTATGCGCTGGCGGCGAACCGGACCTTTCGGGATTCGGACGGCGAGATCAGCATGGATGCGGGCGCATTCGTCGCCGCGCTGGAATATGCCGCCCGGACCAGGGCAGAGGTGCTGGGCAAGCCGGCGCCAGCGTTCTTTGCCACCGCGCTGGCGGATGCAGGCGTCGCGGCCGCCGATGCGGCGATGATCGGCGACGATGCCGAGGCCGATATCGCCGGTGCGCTGAATGCCGGTCTGGGCGCCGCGATCCTGGTACGGACGGGCAAGTACCGCACCGGCGACGAAAAGCGGGCGCAGCCCCGCCCCACCGCGGTCGCCCGCGATCTGGCCGAGGCGGTGGAGCGACTGTTGGAATGAGGCCGGCGCGCCGGCCCGCCGTCAGCCCGCGGCGCGGCGGGTCCGGGCGCGGAATTCGGTCTGCTCGGTCACGGTAAAGCGGCCGCCCCTGAGCTTTTGCAGCTTGCCCTGGCGCAGCAGGTGCCCGAACGAGCGCAGGCCGTCCTCGCGCGAGAATGCCTCGCCGGTGGCTTCCTTCAGCTTGCCCATCAGCATCGGCCGCGAGAACTGTTCGCGCCCCTCGATGTCGGCCATGTAGGCGGCTGCGGCCTCCAGCAGGTCGGGCAGATCGGCGGCGCCGATCTCTTCGGCGAAGTCGGCAAAGCCGTTGTCGGCGGAGGCGCCTTGCGCCGCCTCGGCCGCCATCTGTGCCGCCGAGACGCGGCGCGGGCGCACCGGCTCTCGCCGGGTGTCGATGCGCTGTTCCGCCACCAGCTTGAGCGGCGCGGGCCGGCTGTCGTCGGGGCGGGGCGAACGCGGGCCGCGATCGGGTTGCGGGCGGCGCGGACGCACCACCTGCGCCAGGTCCGAGCGATAGGCCGCCTGCTGGGCGCCGGGGTCGGGTTCCAGCCGGTTGCCGGCGCGGATTTCGGCCTTGGACGCGGCCACGGCGGCGCGCAGGTGCTGGATGGCGTTGCGCCGGCGGCTGGCGTCGGGCGCGTCGAGCTTGCTTTCGGCCTCGTCGAAGATGCGCGCGGCGTCGCGGTCGGCGCCGCTGGCGTGCAGATGCGCGCCCCGGCCCTGGTCGGCGGGCCGGTCATGGGGCGTCTCGGCATCGTCCGCGGCCCGGTCCTCGTCGCTTTCGGTGTCGCCGAAGATGTTGGCGTCTTCGCCGCCGTCGTCGTACTCGCCGGTCTCGTCGTACTCGTCGGTCTCGTCGTACTCGCCGGTCTCGTCGTACTCGTCGGTTTCGTCGGCGATCTCCGCGACCTCTTCGGCGAACGCGGAGAATTCGGTGAACTCGGCCTCGACCTCGGCCAGTTCGCGCTGCAGTTCGGCCTCTTCCTCGGGGCTGAGGTCGGCGTCGCCGGGTTCTTCGGCGGGCTGGGCGGCCTCTTCGGCAAGGTCCTCTTCGGCGGCTGTGTCGGGCGTCTCCTCGTATCCGCCCAGGGCGAGCGTCGCCTCGAACTCGCTGCGCTTCATCTTCAGCACACGCGTTCGGGCGGGGGCGTCGTCGTCGATGGGCGCCTCTTGCACGGTGCCGGCGGGTTCTTCGTCCGGCATGTCATCGGGCATGGCGTCGGCCATCAGCTGCGACAGCGTGTCCTCGGGCAGCGTGTCCTCGGGCAGCATGTCCTCGGGCAGCGTGTCCTCGGGCAGCGTGTCCTCGGGCAGCGCGTCATACGGCGCCTCGTCCTGCGTGCCGGCGGCGGCTTCCACGGCTTCGGCATCTTCGGCCAGGCGGGCGGCAAGGCTGTCGAACGCATCGGCGTCGTCCGCCTCGTCGGCCTTTTCGGCCATGTCGGCGGTTTCCTCGGTCGGGCCGATGTCGTCATCCTCTGCCGCGTCCCATTCGACGGTGCCATCGTCCTGGTCGTCATCGGCCAAGCCGGCGGCAGCGTCCATCGGCGCACTTGCCTCGGCGTCGTCGTCGCCGGCCAGGGCGGTTTCAAGCTCGTCCGCCGTGCGGGCAAGGAAATCCTGCGCGTGTTCGTCCTCGGCATAGTCGCCGCCAAAGCCGGCGCCCGAGCGGGCCACGACCGAACGGATACGGCGCAGCCTCGCGGCGACGCTGTCGCCGTCGTCGTCGGCCGGTTCGGGCGGGGCGGCTTGCGGCTGCCGTGCGGGCAGATCCTCGAACGCGACCGGCACCTCGGTAGCGGCATCGCCGGTCTCGGGGCCGGCGGTTTCGCCGGCGGCGGCAGGGGCCGCGGGCTCTTGCTCGGCCGCGGCGGGCGCGTCCGTTGCGGCGTCGGGGAATGCCGCCGGGGGTTCGGCGGGGATCTCCGATGCGGGGGTCTCGGCTGCCGGCGCTTCGGGCCGGCCCAGCGCACCGGGCGCCTGCGCGGCGCGCAGCACGATGCCGGTCTCGCCCTGGCGGGCCTCGACGCGGCGAGAAATCTCGCGCTCGGCGATGCGGGCGAGCATGTCGGCATCGGGCGTCGGCGGTTCGGCGCCGAAATAGCGGTCGTCGGCGGCAAGGTCGCGGAAATACTCCGCGATGGCCTTCATCGTGTCGAAAGAATCGTCGAACCCTTCCAGAGTGCAGGAAAAGGTGCCGTAGGAAACCGTCAGAATTTTACTTGTACTTACCATGACAATGCTCGCCTTGAATTGCCTGCAACCATCGTATTTACCATCTTTGCACAGGCCAAAGCAGTCCGAATCTGGGATTATTACCGTATCATTTCGTGGTCAGAATGTGTTTTATTTCCTGATCGGGGAACAATGGCCGGGGATTGCGCGTGATTGTCGATGTGAATGAGCCGGTCACCCTGATCGGCGGCGCGGCGGTGACGAGGGCGCGGATCGCGCGGGCGATGGCGCTGGCGCCGCACCTGGTGGCGGCGGACGGCGGTGCGGATGTGGCGCTGGCCCACGACCTCGCACCGCGCGCGGTGATCGGCGATTTCGACTCGCTGAGCGACGATGCGCGGCGGCGTCTGCCGCCCGGCTGCCTGCACCCCTTCGCCGAGCAGGACAGCACCGATTTCGACAAGTGTCTGCGTAATATCGCCGCACCCCTGGTGATCGGCATCGGGTTCTCCGGCGACCGGCTGGATCATCAACTGGCCGCCTACAACACGCTGGTGCGCCATCCCGGCCGGCGCTGTCTGCTCCTGGGCAGCGAGGAGCTGGTGTTCCTGGCGCCGCCGTCGCTGGCGCTGGCGCTGGCACCCGGGACGGCGGTGTCGCTTTTCCCGCTGGGCGCGGTCGAAGGGGTCTCGGACGGGCTGGAATGGCCGATTGCCGGGCTCAATTTCGCGCCCGACGGGCGGGTGGGTACGTCGAACATCGCCACGGGCACGGTCCAGCTGTCGCTGACCGCGCCCAAGATGCTGGTGATTCTGCCGCAGGAGACGCTGGAAATCGCGGTGCGCGCGCTGCTGTCGGCCCCGGCGGCCTGGCCCGCGGGGTAGACGGCCGCACCGTTCCGGGTTCCGTTCGAATCGACGGCCGTCCCTGCTTCGTCCGGGGCACCGGCCCCGGATCGCGACCGACCCCGGCCCGTCGCGCCAAAGATCTGCCCGAGGCACGACGCGGGCGCGGCCCCAGGCCCAGGGCGGCGGTTCAATCGCGGGCCATCGTGCCCCGGGATGCGTCCGCCGGTACGGGCGGACGCGCGCCGGGCGGGCAGGCGGCGGCGATCTGATCGACGATGCCGGCCTTTTTCAGCGGCTTGGTCAGGAACCCGTCCAGCCCGGCGGCAAGGATCGCCTCGCGGTCGCCCGAGAGCGCGTGCGCGGTCATCGCCACCACCGGCACATGCCGGCCGGAATCGGCCTCGGCCCGGCGGATATGGCCGGTCGCCTCCTTGCCGTCCATCCCCGGCATCGAGATGTCCATCAGCACCAGGTCGGGGCCGAAGCTCTGGTACAGCGCGACCGCCTCGGCCCCGTCCTTGGCGAATTGCAGGTCGATATCGAGCCCCTTGAGCATTTTCGACAGCACCAGCCGGTTGGTCTTGTTGTCCTCGGCCGCGAGCACCCGCATCGCGCGCGGTGACGGATCGTCGACCGCCGGCGCGGTATCGGCGCTATCGGCGACCGGCAGGGTCAGGGCAAAGCCGAAGGTCGACCCCTTTCCCTCTTCCGATTCGACCCAGATGCGCCCGCCCATCAGTCCGATCAGCCGCTCGCAGATAGCCAGGCCCAGCCCGGTGCCCTCGAACCGGCGGTTGCGGGCGTCGTCGACCTGGTTGAACTCGCCGAAGATGTGCCCGACCTTGTCGGCGGGGATGCCGATGCCGGTATCCTCGATGCTGACATGCAGCTCGAACCCATCCGCGCCCGCCGGCGTGCCGGTGGCGCGCACGATGACATGGCCGGCCTCGGTGAACTTGACGGCGTTGCCCAGCAGGTTGGTTAGCACCTGGC
>CAZNMK010000242.1:0-4861 GCA_964574045.1 uncultured Roseovarius sp.
GAGGGCCGCTACCGGGTGCACCTGGAAACCGGGCCGCAGGATTTCGCCGATCCGCAGGCGGCGATGGCGGCGCTGGAGGCGGCGCTGGCGGCCGAGGCCCGCGCCGGGGCCGAGCGCGCCGGCGCCGCCGACATCCACATGCGGGCCGAGCGCGACCTGAAGACGGTGCAGGCCGAGGAGCGCGAGATGTTCCTGGAGGCCGCGATCACGGTCGAGGCGAGCGGGCGGCCGCGGATCGCGGTGTAGCATTGCGGATTTCATCCCGTGCCCGACCGATGTATTCGGGAACCGGCACGGGAAACCGAAAGGACATGGCGATGCGCGCAGCCGAGAGATTCGACGCCGACATGGAGAGGCGCCTGGAAGAGCTGAGGGCGGACGGGCTTTACAAGACCGAGCGCGTGATCGCCAGCCCGCAGGCGGGCGAGGTCACGCTCGAGGACGGGCGCGAGGCGATCAATCTGTGCGCCAACAACTATCTCGGGCTTGCGGGCGACCCCGAGCCGATCGCGGCCGCGCACGCGGCGCTCGACCGCTACGGCTACGGCATGGCGTCTGTGCGCTTCATCTGCGGCACGCAGGAAGAGCACAAGGCGCTCGAGGCGCGGATCGCCGGGTTCCTGGGGATGGAGGACGCGATCCTCTATGCCGCCGCGTTCGACGCCAATACCGGTCTCTTCGAGACGCTCTTGGGCCCCGAGGACGCGGTGATCTCGGACGCGCTCAACCATGCCAGCATCATCGACGGGGTGCGCCTGTGCAAGGCCGCGCGGTACCGCTATGCCAATTCCGACATGGCCGATCTGGAGCGCTGCCTGAAGGAGGCACAGGGCGCGCGCCACCGGCTCATCGCCACCGACGGCGTGTTTTCGATGGACGGCTATTACGCGAAGCTCGATGAGATCTGCGACCTGGCCGAACGATATGACGCGATGGTTATGGTCGACGACTGCCACGCCACCGGGTTCGTGGGCGCGACCGGGCGCGGCAGCCATGAGCATTGCGGCGTCATGGGCCGTGTCGACATCCTGACCGGAACGCTGGGCAAGGCGCTGGGCGGGGCGTCGGGCGGGTACACCGCGGCCTCGGCGCGGGTGGTGGACTGGCTGCGCCAGCGCTCGCGGCCCTATCTTTTCTCGAACACGCTGGCGCCGGTGATCGCCGGGGCGTCGCTGAAGGTGTTCGACCTGCTCGACGAACGCGGCGCCCAGTTGCGCGCCCGGTTGTGGGACAATACGGCGCATTTCCGGGCGGGGATGGCCGCGCTGGGGTTCGAGCTCTTGCCGGGCGAACACGCCATCGTGCCGGTAATGCTGCGCGACCCCAAACTGGCGCAGGAGATGGCGGCAAGGCTGGACGAGCGGCGTGTCTACGTCGCCGCCTTCAGCTTTCCGGTGGTGCCCCGGGGGCAGGACCGCATCCGCACGCAGATGAGCGCGGCGCATTCGCGCGACATGCTGGACCGGGCGATCGGGGCGTTCGAGGGGGTAGGGCGCGAGCTGGGGGTGATCTCGTGACCGTGCTGCCTTCGGTCGTCGAGGCCATCGGCGGCACGCCGCTGGTCGAACTGGGCCGGATCGGTGGCGAGCTGGGGCTAGAGGGGCGGCTGCTGGCCAAGCTCGACTATCTCAACCCCGGCTTTTCCAAGAAGGACCGCGCCGCCCGGACCATCGTCGAGCAGGCACGCAGGAGCGGCGCGCTGGCCGAAGGGCAGACGGTGGTCGAGCTGACCTCGGGCAACATGGGTACGGGGCTGGCCATCGTCTGCGCGGTGACGGGGCATCCCTTCGTCGCGGTGATGAGCGCGGGCAATTCCGAGGAACGCGCGCGGATGATGCGGGCGCTGGGGGCCGAGGTGGTGCAGGTGCCGCAGGCCCGAGGGTCGCGCCGCGGCGAGGTGTCGGGCAAGGACCTGGCGCTGGTCGAGGAGGCGGCGCGGCGAATCGCCGCCGAGCGCGGCGCCTTTCGCGCCGACCAGTTCGCGCTGCCGGGCAATGCCGATGCGCATGCAACAGGCACCGCGCCCGAGATATGGGAACAAAGCGGCGGCGAGGTGACGGCGTTTTGCGATTTCGTCGGCTCGGGCGGCACGCTGGGCGGGGTGGCGCGCTATCTCGCGCCGCGCGGGGTGCGGATCTACGCGGTCGAGCCCGACAGCCCGGCGCACCCCATCCAGGGCGGCGGCTACGCGATGGCGCATCTGGCCCAGCTCGAGGGCGCCGAACTGGCCGGAACGGTGACGGTCTCGGGCGCCGAGGCGGCCGCGCACGCGCGCCTGCTGGCAAGGACCGAGGGCATTTTCGGCGGCTATTCGGCTGGCGCCAACCTGGCGGCGGCGGTGCGGCTGCTGCGGGGCCCGGAGCGGGGCGGCGCCGTGGCCTTTGTGGTCTGCGACAGCGGGCTGAAATACCTCAGCACCGATCTGTGGGAGTGAGCGGGATGCGAAACGAGATGAAGGCGCTGGTCAAGTCGCGCCCCGAGCCGGGGCTGTGGATGGAACGCGTGCCGGTGCCCGAGCCGGGGCCGGGCGACGTGCTGATCCGGGTCCGCAAATCGGCGATCTGCGGCACCGACGTGCACATCTGGAAATGGGACGAGTTCAGCGCGAAAACCGTGCCGGTGCCGATGGTGGTGGGGCACGAATTCGTCGGCGAGATCGCCGACACCGGCGCGGCGGCGACCAAGTACCGCATCGGCCAGCGGGTTTCGGGCGAGGGGCACATCGTCTGCGGCACCTGCCGCAACTGCCGCGCCGGGCGCGGGCATCTGTGCCGCAACACCCGCGGCGTCGGCGTGCATCGCCCCGGCAGCTTTGCCGAGTACCTGTGCATCCCCGAAAGCAACGTCGTGCCGATTCCCGAAGACATCCCCGACGAGGTGGCGGCGATCTTCGATCCGTTCGGCAACGCCGTTCATACCGCGCTCAGCTTCGATCTGGTGGGCGAGGACGTGCTGGTCACGGGTGCGGGGCCGATCGGTATCATGGGCGCGCTGGTGGCGGCAAAGGCCGGCGCGCGCAAGGTGGTGATCACCGACATCAACCCCTACCGGCTGGAGCTGGCGCGCCGGATGGGGGTGCCCCATGTCGTCGACGTGGGCCGCGAGCAACTGCGCGACGTGATGGACGAGATCGGCATGACCGAGGGTTTCGATGTCGGGCTCGAGATGTCGGGCGCGAGCGCCGCCATGCAGCAGATGATCGCGCGCATGAACAACGGCGGCAAGGTCGCGCTGCTCGGCATCGCGCCGACCGAGTTCCCGGTCGACTGGAACAGCGTCATCTTCAAGATGCTGCACATCAAGGGCATCTATGGCCGCGAGATGTACGAGACCTGGTACAAGATGATCGCGCTGGTGCAGTCGGGGCTGGATGTCTCGGGCGTGATCACGCACCGGATCTCGATCGACGATTTCGAAGAGGGCTTTGCCGCGATGATCTCGGGCGATTCGGGCAAGGTCGTGATGGATTGGGACTGACGGCAGGCGACGCCGACGGCGAACCCGGCGCCGTCAGGCCGTTCAAGGGCATCGCGCTCAAGCTGGGGGCGGTGCTGCTCTTCGTGGCGATGGCGGCGCTGATCAAGGCGACGGCGGACCATGTCCCGCCGGGCGAGGCGGTGTTCTTTCGCTCGTTCTTTGCCATTCCGGTGATACTGGGCTGGCTGGCGGTGCGGCGCGACCTGCGCACCGGGCTCAGGGTGACCGATCCCATGGGGCATTTCTGGCGCGGCTTCGTCGGCACCTCGGCGATGGGGCTCGGTTTTGCCGGGCTCGGCCTGCTGCCGCTGCCCGAGGCGACCGCGCTGGGCTATGCCAAGCCGCTCTTGGTGGTGGTGTTCGCGGCGATGTTTTTGGACGAGCGGGTCGGCGTCTTTCGCCTAGGCGCGGTGGCGCTGGGCATGGCGGGGGTGCTGATCGTGCTGTCGCCGCGGCTGACGACGCTGGGCGGCCCCGAAATGCACACGGCCGAGGCGGTGGGCGCGGTGGTGGTGCTGGGCGGGGCGACCTGCGCGGCGCTGGCGCAGATCTACATCCGCAAGCTGGTGCAGACCGAACAGACCAGCGCCATCGTGTTCTACTTCTCGCTCACCGCGGCGGTGCTGTCGCTGCTGTCGCTGCCCTTCGGCTGGGTTGTGCCGGCGCCGCGCGAGGCGGCGATGCTGGCGATGGCGGGGCTTTTGGGCGGCACGGCGCAGATCCTGCTGACCTCGGCCTACCGGTTCGCCGATGCCAGCGTGATCGCGCCGTTCGAATACGCCTCGATGCTGTTCGCGCTGGCCATCGGCTATACGGTCTTCGACGAGATGCCGACGCCGCCCATGCTGCTGGGCGCGGCGGTGATCATCGTCGCGGGCATCGTCATCATCCTGCGCGAGCACCGGCTGGGGCTCAGGCGCGGGCAGGCGCGGCGGGTCAAGACGCCGTACGGCTGAGCGGGTCAGAGATCGGTGAGCGCGTAGCGCAGATAGGCCGGCCGCATCAGGAGCCGCCGGAACCGGCCCAGGGGAAAGCGGCGGGGCGGGTGCCTGAGCGGCGCCGGCCAGGGGCCGGCGGGATCGCGGCCAAGCGCGAGGTCGGCCAGTACCGCGCCGGCATGGCTGCCCATCGCCACGCCGTTGCCATGCCAGGCAAAGCCGGCAAAGGCGCCCCCGACCCCCGGGATCGGACCGGCATAGGGCAGCAGGTCGCGCGAGATGCACACCAGCCCCGACCAGTAGTGCGGCGTCTCGACCGCCCGCCAGGCGGGGAACATGGCATCGAAATCGGCGCGGATGCGGCGCCTGATCGCGGCCTCGGCGCGCGGCGTCTGCGCCAGCCCGCCGCGCATGCCGAAGAGCATCCGGTCGTCGGGCATCAGCCG
>CAZNMK010000243.1:0-4857 GCA_964574045.1 uncultured Roseovarius sp.
GGTACCAGTCGCTCAGATGCTCGTAGTACTTGGACTTGCCGCCGGCCATCCAGAGACTGCCGACATAGGCGCCCGAGGCGTCGGTAACGTAAAGCGCGAGGTAAGCGCCGTCGCCGCCATAGTTGTTAAGGGTGGTTGTGAGCGTCACGGGCCGTGCCATAGCGAGGCCGGGAAGCGTGAGTGCGGTGGTAAGCGCGAGCGTTGCGAGAAGTGATTTCATGGGAATGATCCTTGTTCAGGGTGCTTCGGAGCTGTTCAGTTCACCTGAACCTGCGGAGGGGCGCCGTTTCCGAAGAGGCCGTTCTGCGGAGGAGCGACCGTTCCAGCGGGCGCGGGATTGCGGGCGCCACCGCGGTCGTCGTCATCATCCTCGTAGTCCATCTCGACGATCTGCAGCGTCGCCGGATCGAGCTTCACCTCGATCTCGCGGCCATCCTGGTCTCGGCCTTCGATTTCGTAGCAGCCGTCGTCGATCTCGAAGTCGCGCACCGTCCAACCGTTCTGTTCGGCCATCTGCATGGCGGCCTCGCGCGGCTGCCACTGGTCACGGGGCGCATTGCAATCATCGTCGTCGGCCAGCGCAGCGCCGGCGGGCAAAAGTGCGATCAGGGCAAGGGCGGTCAGGGTCTTTTTCATGGCAAGGGGTCCTTTCGTTTGATGAGACCAATCTGGCACCCCGACCTGAGGGCATCCTGACGCCCCAGCGATTCCTGCTTCAGCTTGCCGTCAGGAAAATGGCCCCGCCGATGAGGGCGGAGCCAAAAAAAGATGCGAGCGCAGGCTACAGGGCTGGCATGGCTATGCGCCCTGCCCCGCGTTCAGGTGAATTCGAACTGCTCGAAGCGGACACGGCGAGGCGTTTGGCCTTGTGCTTTCAAGCCCTTGAGAATCCCGTCCTTCAGACCGGTTGGGCCGCAGAACCACAAATCGGCTTGCCGGATCGCGAAAGGGACCGCGCCAATCAGGCGCTCGGCCGTGAGCCTGCCATCGCGCGTCGTAACGACCACCTCGAAACTGAACCTCGGGTTGCGGGCAGCCGCAGCGCGCAGCGTCTCTACCCCAATCGCCTCCTCTTGTGTCCGAACGCAGTGGATGAGGTGAATGTCGCGGCTATCCGCTTCGCTCAGGCTTTCGGCCCAGGCGAGGAACGGCGTGATACCGATGCCGCCCGCCAGCCATATCTGGCGCGCACCGCCCTTGCGGAAATTGAACCGTCCATATGGCCCTTCGACCTGCACGCGCGTTCCGGTCCGCAAGATGGCGGGCAGGCTTCGTGTCCAGCCACCCAACCCCCGGATGGAGAACTTCAGGGTGCCGTCAGGGCGCGGGGCGCTGGCGATCGTGAAGGGGTGCGGCTCGGACAGTCCTGCCTCTGGCGCGCGGAAGAAGGCGAATTGCCCCGGCCGCCACCGCATGGCCCGCCCCTCGGGGCGGAGGGTTAGCGTGGTGGTGTCCTTAGTCTGGCTAATCTCTGTGACGGTGAATTCTCTACGCCGCAGGAACGGGGCGACCAGCTCGGTGAATATCCACGCGATCACTCCGGCGATGCCGAATGTGTTCAGAAGCACCGAGAGCGATGGATCTACCTCTGTCGGCAGGTCGACGAAGAACTGGTGAAAGACCACGATTGCAAAAAGGGCCCCCATGAAACGATGGCTGAACCGCCAGATCTGATAGGGGATTTCCAGTGGGGTGAAGGGCAATCTCCGGAACCAGCTGACAGCAACCAGGGCGAGAAGCGCGTTGAAGGCAAGTTCGCCCGCCTCTTCACCAAGTTCACCAAGGGAGGTTTCACGCACCAAACGCTCGAAATCCGGCTCGATCTGCTGGTGCAGGATCATCAGGACCATCGCGGAAATGCCGAGCCACTTGTGGACCCGGTACATGCGATCGAGACCGCCGAACAATGGTTCCACCAGCGGCGGCCGTGCGGCGAGGATAAGGGTCTGTGCCATCGCGACAACTGCCGCGGCCCCGACGGCAATGCCAAGTGCTGCATCCGCGCCATAGGGCGCATAGGTGTTGAACCCGATCAGTGCCGCCAGCAGGCATGGCAACGCAACCAGCACCGGGCCCGTCAGAGCTAGAGGAGAGTTTAGGGAAAGCCGGGAGAGTGGCGGCAGGCCCGGCACCGGGACATTACCGTCGCGACGCGCTGCATCAGTCATCGTCGCGTCTCTCGTGATCCCGCTCGCGGCGATCATCCTCGTCGTCCTCGTATTCGAACTCGATTATCTCCAGCGTGGCCGGGTGGACAGTCACCTCGATCGCACGCCCCTCGGCATCCCTCCCGTCGATCTCGTAGCAGCCGTCATCGATCTTGATCCGGCGCACCGTCCAACCATTTTCCTCGGCCAGCATGGCAACAGCATCGCGCGGCTGCCAGTCGGCCATCGGCACGAAGCAATCGTCGTCAGCCAGCGCCGCGCCGGCCGGAAAGACCGCGAGAAAGCCGATAATTGTCAATGTCTTCTTCATGGGGCACACTCCTAGTGGCTCGCCTCTTGATGCCATTCATGCGCCGCGAAGCTGACGGCAGCCTGAAGGGGCTCGACCCACAAGCTTCAGCTTCGTGTCAGCCAGACGGATCATGGAGGGACATCAGGAAAGGACGGGTACGACCATGCGCATATTGCTGATCGAGGACGACACGACTCTTGGCGCTGCCGTGCGCGACCAGATCGCAGCTGATGGCCAATCAGTAGACTGGGTCACGCGGCTAGACGCGGCGGCAGACGCGATGAGCGCAACCTCCTACGACCTGCTCCTGCTCGACCTCATGCTGCCAGACGGACGTGGTATCGGGTTCCTCAAGGGCCTCAGGACGCGTGGAGACGTGACGCCGGTCATCATCCTGACGGCGCTCGACCAGGTGTCCGATAGGATCGAAGGCCTCAATGCGGGCGCTGACGACTATCTTGTGAAGCCCTTCGACCTGTCGGAACTGTCGGCACGGATCGGATCGGTCGCGCGGCGCTACAGCGGCAACCCCAACCCGATCCTGACCCACGGACCGCTCGACATCGACCTTGCCGCGCGCAGCGTCCATCGGGATGGCAGACATGTGCCGCTGACGGCGCGGGAATGGGCGCTCTTCGAGGCCTTCCTAGCGCGTCCCGGGCAGCTCCTGTCCAAGGCGCAGTTGGAGGAGAAGCTCTACGCTTTCGACGCCGAAGTCGAGAGCAACACCATCGAGGTGCACGTGAGCCGCCTGCGCAAGAAACTGGGGAGCGCCATCATCGATACCGAGCGCGGCATGGGTTACCGGCTGGGCAAGCCATGATGTGGCCATCCAGCCTTCAGGTACGGCTCGGCTTGTCACTCGGCCTTGTGCTGACGATCCTCTGGCTCGCCGCCGCCACGGTTACCGCGGTGATCGTTCGGGGCGAGATGGATGAGGTCTTCGACAGCGCCCTGCGCGAAACCGCCGAGCGCATCCTGCCGCTGGCCGTGACCGACATCGTCGGGCGAGAAGATCAGGGTGTGACGCAGCGCCTCGCGCCGATCCGGGAGCATGACGAGTTCTTCACCTACATCGTACGCGATGCCGAGGGACGCATTTTGCTGCAATCCCATGCGGCGGACCCTGCCGTGTTCCCTCCATACGATGGTCCGGGATTTAGGCAGAACGCCACACATCGCCTCTACAGCGACGCGGCGCTCCAGGGGACGATCAGCATCACCGTGGCCGAACCGTTGGCGCATCGCGCTTCGGTTGCTCGGGAAATCCAGATGGGCCTCGGCCTGCCGCTGCTGGTTGTGCTGCCGTTGGCGCTCGCGTCGATTATTCTCGCTGTGCGCTTTAGCCTCGCCCCTCTTCATCGGTTCCGTACGCGGCTTGAAGCGCGCGGCGTGCGCGACCTGTCAGAAGTACCCGCGGCCGACCTGCCGACCGAAATCGGACCGCTGGCCGCAACCTTGAACAGCCTTTTGGCTCGGTTGCGCGACGCGTTCGAGGCTGAGCGAAGTTTTGCAGCCAATGCGGCTCATGAACTAAGGACACCATTGGCGGGCGCTATCGCCCAGGCGCAGCGACTGCGGTCAGAGACCAAAGATCCGACCATCGACGCGCGCGCCGCCGAGATCGAGGCGACGCTCAAGCGTCTCACTCGGCTGTCCGAGCGTCTCCTGCAGCTTGCGCGGGCGGAAGGCGGTAGACTTCGGATGGACCAGAGCGCTGATGTCAGAACCATCACTCGGGTCGTGGTGGAAGATATTGCGCGCAGCACAGAGAACGGGCGCCTTATGTTGAACTTGCCGGACACGCCTGTCTTGTCTGATATCGACCCCGACGCATTGGGAATTCTGTGCCGGAATCTGGTGGAAAACGCCCTACGCCACGGGGCGCAGAATGCCCCAGTCGCGGTTACACTCACGAGCGACGGGCAGTTGATCGTGGCGAACGAGGGCCCCGCGGTAGCAACCGAAACACTCGAACGCCTGACAGGGCGCTTCGAGAGGGCAGATGCAAAAACTGATGGTAGCGGGCTTGGCCTCGCTATCGTCTCAGCCATCGCAGAACGGATCGAAACCTCTCTCTTGCTCCAGTCACCACGTCCCGGTGAAACTTCTGGATTTCAGGCATCCGTCAGATTGCCAACAGATGCTCCAAATGCCCATGTGAAAGATCGGGAGCATTGGCCTTGAAGTCTGACGCATCACCGGCGACGTCATCGTTTGAAGAAAATTGCAGAAACGTAGGAAAGCTTTCTTATAGGAGAGCTATTTTCTTATATTTTTTCTGCACTTAGGACTGTTCTGTAGAGCAGGCCATCTGTCGGCGATAGCCGCTTTTGCGCCAAGCCCTCGGGAAGTGAGGCCGAAGCCTCACCCGAAGGGATCGTATTCCGAGACGAT
>CAZNMK010000244.1:0-4847 GCA_964574045.1 uncultured Roseovarius sp.
CCACCGCTCCGTGGCCGACACCATCGGCCTGGGGCTGAGCCGGGCGCTGATCGACGCCGGCGTCGAGGTGCGCGCCGATGCCGCGCTACAGGCCATTCCCGGCACCGCCGCGGCGGGCGAGGGCGACTGGGGGCGCGAATACCTCGACAACATCATCGCCGCGCGGCTGGTCGACGACCTCGATGCCGCCATCGCCCATATCCGTGCCTATCATTCGCAGCATACCGACTGCATCGTCACCGAGGACGACGACGCCGCGCAGCGCTTCTTCGCCGAGATCGACAGCGCCATCGTGATGCGCAACGCCTCGACCCAGTTCGCCGACGGGGGCGAGTTCGGCATGGGCGCCGAGATCGGCATCGCCACCGGCAAGCTGCACGCCCGCGGCCCGGTCGGCGCCGAGCAGCTGACGAGCTTCAAGTACCTCGTCGAAGGCGACGGAACGACACGACCCTAAATCAGTATTTCCAACTCGTTTTCAGAGAGATGGACGACAAGGCTCATGTTCTCGGCGGCGCAGGCGCCCGGCAGCAGCAGAAACTGCACCGCCGCCGGTGCGATATGCTCGGGCGCGGCGGCGCCTTCGAGCATGGACCACAGCGCCGGATCGAGGCTGAGCCGGTCCGCTGTCGCATGAATGCGCCACTGCCCGCCCGCGCGGGTGACGGCGATGCGCCCGGACCCCGCGAGCGCGGTTTCGGCGCAAAAGAGCGCCAGCAGCGCCGCCTTGACCTCTCCCCGGGGATGATCGCCCGCGGCCTGCCACGCCACCGAAACCCGTCCCGCGCCATAGACCGCGGCCAGGATCTGCGCCACATCCTGCGCCGCGACCCGCTGACCGGCGCCGGCGTCGCCAAAGGCGAGGCGGAAAAGCCGGATGCGGGCCGAGGCATCGGCGGCGCTTTGCGCGAGCAGCGACATTTCCGGCGTCGGCGGCTGACCGGACAGCTCCAGCAGTTCCAGCCCGTTGCCGATCGCGCCCACCGGGCTGATCAGGTCGTGGCAGATGCGCGAGCCTATCAGTGCGGCGATCCTGTCGCTAGGATGGGGCAAGGCGGACCTCTTGTCGGGACGATGCGGCGATGACCGATCTCAACGAATTCCTCGAACCCGGGATGCTGGTACGCCATCCGGGCCGGCCTGATTGGGGCACGGGGCAGGTGCAGTCGAATATCGGCGGCAAGATCACGGTGAATTTCCAGGAGGCGGGCAAGGTGGTGATCGACGGCTCTCGTGTCGGGTTGGTTGCGGTGACTGAATCATGACTTCGGTTAACGAAGGCTTAACACGGCCCGGGGCCGTTCGTCGTCCCGCGATGCCTAGCGTTGCCATCCCGGACCGTGCGGCCTAAGACCGCAGGCCAGGGGAACAGGAGAGCGTAGCAATGACGGCCGATGCCGAGCGGTTCAGCGTCAGGCGGGTGGAATGCCCGTCCGATCTGCGCGCCGCGCAGCGGTTGCGCTACGAGGTGTTCGTGGCCGAGCTGGGCGGCGACGGGCCGCTTGTGGATCACGATGCGCGGCTCGAGCGCGACCGTTTCGACCCGTATTTCGATCACCTGATCCTGACCGACGCGGAGAGGGGCGATGCCGTTGTCGGGGTCTACCGGGTGCTGCGCGACGACCAGGCCGCGCGCGCGGGGCAGTTCTATTCCGAGGACGAATACGACCTGAGCGTGCTCAGGCGCTCCGGCCGGCGGCTGATGGAGCTGGGCCGGTCCTGCCTGGCGCCGGATTATCGCGGCGGCGCGGCGATGTACCATCTGTGGCAGGGGCTGGCGCGCTATATCGTCGAGAACGAGATAGAAATCCTGTTCGGCGTCGCCAGCTTCCACGGCACCGACCCGCAGGCGCTGGCGCAGCCGCTGTCGCTCTTGCATCGCCGCCACCTGGCGCCCGAGGGGCTGCGGGTGCGCGCGCTGCCGGGGCATTTTCAGGACATGAACCTGCTGCCCGAGGCCGCGATCGACCGCCGCGCGGCGATGCTGCAGGTACCGGCGCTGATCAAGGCCTATCTGCGCCTGGGCGGGTTCGTCGGCGACGGGGCCTTTGTCGACCATGCCTTCAACACCACCGACATCTGCCTGGTCATGGACACGAAACGCCTGAGCGAGACACAGAAAAACATTTATACAAAAGGACTTGCGGGTTGAATTTTACCTGGTCGCCAGAGCAGGAACCGCCACGCCCGCAAATCACGCCGGCGGGCTGGGTGCGTGCGGGGCTGCGCAGCGGCGCGCTGGTGACGATCTTCGCCGCCGGGACCGGGGCGATGATCCTGCTGCGGCTGGCGGAACGGCCGCTGCACGGTGCCGCCCGGCCCTGGACCCCGCATATCACCCAGGCCGTCAGCCGGTTGTCGTTCCTTGTGCTGGGGATGCGTCACCAGGCGGTGGGCGAGCGGATGGACTTGCCCGGCGCCGTTGTCGCCAACCATGCGTCATGGCTCGATATTTTCGCGCTCAACGCCCGCAAGCGGGTCTATTTCGTCTCCAAGTCCGAGGTCGCGGGCTGGCCGGTGGTCGGCTATCTGGCGCGGCTGGTCGGCACGGTCTTCATCGCGCGCGATCCCCGGCAGGCCCATACGCAGCGCCGGATATTCGAGGAACGCCTGTCGGCGGGGCACAAGCTGCTCTTCTTTCCCGAGGGAACATCGACCGATGGTCTGCGGGTTTTACCATTCAAATCAACGCTTTTCGAGGCGTTCTTCAGCGATGGTCTGCGCGAGCGCATCCATATCCAGCCCGTCACCGTCGTTTACGAGGCGCCGCCGGGGCAAGACCCGCGATTCTATGGCTGGTGGGGCGAGATGGAGCTGGGGCCGCACCTCTTGCAGGTGCTCGCTGCGCGGCGAAACGGCACCGTGCGGCTGGTCTATCACCCCCCCGTCCGCGTGGCCGGGTTCGACGGGCGCAAGGCGCTGGCGCGCCATCTGGAGGCGGCCGTTCGCGCGGGCATGCCGCCCGAGCGGCAGATCGCGGACTGATCCGTCAGCGCATCGCCGCGGCAAGCCGCCCCAGCGCCGCGGCGGGATCGTCGGCGTTCCAGATCTCGGTGCCGATGGCGAAGAAATCGGTCACCGGGGCGAGGTCGCGGATCAGCGCCTCGTCCAGCGCGCCCTCGGCCACCACCGGCAGCTCGATCATCTGCGACCACCATTCGAACAGGTCGCGCCCGGCGCGGGTACCGTCGCCAAGCGCGGTCGCCCCCACCGGACCGAAGGCGATATAGTCGGCGCCGGCCTCGCCCGCGGTCATGCCCTGGTGGCGCGACGCGCCGCAGAAGGCGCCGACCACCGCGTCCACGCCCAGCGCCTTGCGCGCCGCACGCACGTTGCGCGCCCCGTCCGCCAGGTGCACGCCGTCGAGGCCCAGCCGCTCGGCCAGCACCATGTGGGTGTCGATCACCACCGCGATGTCGCGGGCATGGGCCACCTCGCGGCACGCATCGGCGGCGCGCGCGAGCGTATCCTCGTCGCGGGTCGACAGCGCCAGGCGCAGGCAGGCGACCTCGTGCGCGTCGAGCACCCGCGCCAGCGCGTCGGGAAAGCTGCCCGGCGCGATCTCGGGCGGGGTCAGCAGATAGATCTGGGGATGCTCTGGCTGGGCCATTCCGGGGCTCCTCGGCGGGGGTGTGCCGCCCCTAATAGCGAGGAATGCGCGGCCATGTCCACCGGCGTGCGCCGGGGTATTTTCGGCCGCAAATGAGCGGCGGGGTTTTCAGCCGCCGGGGCGGGGGGTAAGAGGCGGCGATCCGAACGGGAGCGGGCGCATGCCGAACGATACCCCACAGCCGGCCTTTGTGCTGGTGCGCCCGCAGATGGGCGAGAACATCGGCGCGGCGGCGCGCGCGATGTGGAATTTCGGACTCGACCAGATGCGCCTGGTGGCGCCGCGCGACGGCTGGCCCAACCCGCAAGCGGGTGCGATGGCGAGCGGCGCCGGACGGCTGCTGGACGAGGCGCGGCTGGCGGGCGATCTGGCCGATGCGGTCGGCGATTGCCATTTCGTGCTGGCCACCACCGCCCGGGGGCGCGGCCTGACCAAGCCGGTCCTGTCGCCCGAGCAGGCGATGGCGGAAACCGCCCGCCGCATCGCGGCGGGACAGCGCGTGGCGGTGCTGTTCGGCCCGGAACGGGCAGGGCTGGAAAACGCCGACGTGGCGCGCGCCAACGCCATCGTCAGCGTGCCGGTGAACCCCGAATTCGCCAGTCTCAACCTGGCGCAATGCGTGCTGCTCATGGCCTATGAGTGGCGCCGGGCGACGGCCGAAGTGGTGCCTGAGCGCACCGACACGGGCCGGGCCGAATGGGCGCGGCACGAAGAGGTCGAGCGGCTGGCGGAGCATTACGAGGCGCAGATGCAGGAGGCCGGGTTCTTTTTTCCCGAATCCAAGGCCGAGAGCATGCGCATCAATCTGCGCAACATGTGGAGCCGCATGCCCCTGACCCGGGCGGATGTGCGCATGCTGCACGGGGTGCTGCGGCAGATGGTCCGCTGGAAGCGGCGCGACGGCTGAGGTTGAAGGGGGCGGGCGGGCGCACTAACCTGCGGTCCAGCAGCGAAGAGGGGCAAGTCATGAGCGGCAAGCGCAGCGTGTTCGAGGAGGTGGGCGAGGAAAAATCCGTGCCCAGCCAGCCCCAGGGCGGCATGATCGACAGCGGCCGGCGCGGGGCGCGCGGGGCGGTGCGGGTCTGGCTGGTGGTGCTTTTCGCCATGGTGATGGTGATGATCGCGGTCGGCGGGCTGACGCGGCTCACCGACAGCGGGTTGTCGATCACCGAATGGCGCCCCGTCACCGGCGCGCTGCCGCCGATGAACGAGGCCGACTGGCAGGACGAATTCGCCA
>CAZNMK010000245.1:0-4819 GCA_964574045.1 uncultured Roseovarius sp.
GCATCGGCAGGGTGAAACCGGCGGTCTTGCCGGTGCCGGTCTGGGCGATGCCGAGGACGTCGCGTCCCTCGAGCGCCGGCGGGATGGCCCCGGCCTGGATCGGGGTGGGGATCTCGTAGCCGGCTTCCTCGACGGCCTTGAGCACTTTCGGATTGAGATTGAGATCGGAAAATTTTGTCATGAGTGTCCATGCTTTGCGGACACGTTCGGGCCCGCCGTCTCGTCAAATGACAGGCGGCGCCGGCCCGCTGGCGGCGCGCGGCCCTGTCGGCATGTCTGCCCTTAGCGAATCATGATGGCAATGGCAATGCGCGCCGTGCCGGGCAGGGCACTATTGCGCCTGGCGTGGCGCATCGGGGGCGCGGCTGTTTCCGGTCCGGCAACGGTCAGTCCGCGTTCGGGAAATGGCGGCGGCGCTTGGCGTCGAGCCCGAGACGCACGCAGTAGAGCTGGCCGTGCGCCTCGAGCCTTGCCCGCAATCCGGGCGTCGCGGTGCAGACCTCGCGGTAAAAGGCCGCCAGCGCGGCCTCGCCGCCCTCGGCCTCGAGCATGGAGAAAAGCTGGTTCATGGTCAGCGCCACGCCGTCCGGCATCGGCGCGGCGCGCAGCCCGTCGCGGTAGCTGCCCCGGGCCATGCGAAAACGGTAGAGCGCGAGCCAGTGCTCCCAGCTGTGGCCGTGCAGATGGACCAGCCGGGTATCGTCCAGCCGTGCCGGTTCGGGGTCCTGGATGCGGTCGAAAAAGGCGTTGTGGATGCGCAGCGATGCCCTGTCGATGCCGGTGCGCACGAACACCTTGCCGGCGACATGGCTGAGGAACCCGCCATTGAGGTGTTCGCCATAGGTGGGATAGATGGCGCCCGTCTGCGCCCGGCGGGGGCCGTGATGGCGGGCATGGCCCTTGCACCAGATCGCGCCCCCGGGCGGCGGGTCGTCGGGATCGGGCGCCAGCGCCTCGATCGGGCGGACGCGGGCGGAGCGCACCGTAGCGGGCAGGGCGGCCAGCTGCTCGGCCAGCGGCGTGCCGGGCCACAGGAACTCGTCTACATCGACATGAGCCAGCCAGTCCACCTGCGGGTTGCGCCGGTAGCAGCGGGTGGCGTTGGCGGTCTGGCGCGGCTGGTGACGGTCGGGCCGGCCCTTGTTGCGGCGTTGCCAGTAGGCGTCGTCGGTCACGGTCGCGCGGCATTTCGGATGCGCCTGCAGCGCCGCCCGCGCGGCGTCGTTCGCCTCGTCGAGATAGACGTGCACCCGGTGCGCCCCGAGGTCGAGGTGATGGGCGGCGAAATTCAGGATGTCGCGGGCGGGCGCCTTGACGGTGGCGACCACGCCCCAGGTGGGTGGGCGGCTCATGGCGGCGACAATGCGCGCCACGTCCGGGGCGCGCAAGGCCCCTTGCATCTCACCTTGCCGGAAATACTCCGGGGGTCCGGGGGCAGCGCCCCCGGCCCGCGCGCTGCGGCCGTCAGCCCATCATCTCCTTGGTGGCCGAAAGGCGCAGATCGGGGTGGTCTCGCTCGATCCGGTCGATGTCCCATTGCAGGCGGGTCAGGTAGACCACGTCGTCGTCGTTGTCATGGGCGATATGGGCCTTGTTGGCGGCGATGAAGGCATCGACCGCCTCCTTGTCTCCGTTCACCCAGCGCGCCGAGGTGAACTGCGATGGCTCGAACCGCACCGGCAGCCCGTATTCCTGTTCGATCCGCGCGCCCAGCACCTCGAACTGCAGCGCGCCGACCACGCCGACGATGAAGCCCGACCCGAATGCCGGCTTGAAGACCTTGGCCGCGCCTTCCTCGGCGAACTGCATCAGCGCCTTCTCGAGGTGCTTGGCCTTCATCGGGTCGCCCGCGCGGCACGCCTGCAGGAGCTCGGGCGCGAACGAGGGGATGCCGGTCACGCGCAGCGCCTCGCCCTCGGTCAGGGTGTCGCCGATCCTGAGCTGGCCGTGGTTGGGAATGCCGATGATGTCGCCCGCCCAGGCCTCTTCGGCCAGTTCGCGGTCGGCGGCCAGAAAGAGCACCGGGGCGGTGACCGTGATCGGCTTTTTCGCGCGCACATGCATGAGCTTCATCCCGCGCCGGAAATGCCCCGAGGCGAGGCGGACAAAGGCCACGCGATCGCGGTGCTTGGGGTCCATGTTGGCCTGCACCTTGAAGACGAAGCCGGTGACGGCATCCTCCTCGGGCGCGATCTGGCGCGGTTCGGCCGATTGCGGCTGCGGCTCGGGGGCGTAGGCGCCGATGCCCTGCATGAGTTCGCGCACCCCGAACGAGTTGATCGCCGAGCCGAACCATATCGGCGTCATGTGTCCCTCGCGCACCGCCTCGATGTCGAGCGCCGGCAGCAACTCGCGCGCCATCTCGACCTCTTCGCGCAGGGTGTCGATCAGGTGCGCGGGCACATGGTCCGCCAGTTTCGGGTCGTCGAGGCCCGAGATTTCGACGGTTTCGGCCACGCGGTTGCGGTCGGCCCGTTCCATCAGTTCCAGCCGGTCGTTCAGCAGGTCGTAGGAGCCCAGGAAATCGCGCCCCCGGCCTATGGGCCAGCTCGCGGGGGTGACGTCGATGGCGAGGTTTTCCTGGATCTCGTCGACGATGTCGAAGGTGTCGCGGCTCTCGCGGTCCATCTTGTTGCAAAAGGTCAGGATCGGCAGATCGCGCAGGCGGCAGACCTCGAAGAGCTTGCGGGTCTGGCTTTCCACCCCCTTGGCGCCGTCGATCACCATCACCGCCGCGTCGACCGCCGTCAGCGTGCGGTAGGTGTCCTCGGAGAAATCGCTGTGGCCCGGCGTATCGACGAGGTTGAAGCGGAAGCGCCCGAAATCGAACGACATCGCCGAGGCGGAAACGGAAATCCCGCGTTCCTTTTCCATCGTCATGAAATCCGATCGCGTGCGCCGCGCCTCGCCCTTGGCGCGCACCTGGCCGGCCATCTGGATGGCGCCGCCGAAGAGCAGGAATTTCTCGGTCAGCGTGGTCTTGCCGGCGTCGGGGTGGCTGATGATGGCAAAGGTGCGCCGCCGGGCGATTTCCGGCGGCAGGGCGGGGCGATTGGTCAGGTCCTCGGGCATGCGCGGCATATAGAGGCGGGCGCTATGCGGCGCAACACGTCGATCGCCGGGGAGGTGGGGGCCGGGCCGAAGCCCCGACCGCGCCCGGCCTATTGGGTCGAGGCGCGCTTGAGCAGGCTGGCGGGATCGGGGTGGTCGAGGAGCGCCTCGCTGACCTCGTATTCCAGGTGCCTGCGACCCTCGTGCCCGGGCAGCGTTTCATCGAGCGCGCGGCCCAGCTCGTCTGGCAGGGCGGCGCGGGTGCGGGTGTCGACCAGGAAGGTCTCGGCGGCGATGCCCTCGGCAAAGATGATGTGATGGCGGTCGAAGAGCAGCTGGAAATAGTCGACGAACCCGCCTTCCTGACGGATCACCGTGTCGCCGTTCACCAGGTGGCGCGCGCGCACCAGCACCTCGTGCCGGCCGGCACCCAGCGCATCGAAGCGCTGATAGATGAACAGCCGGTGATCGGGGCTGACCAGCAGGTCGCCCTCGTTGTGCAGGGTGCCGGCGCGGATGCGGATGGGGGCGAATTCGCCCACCGCGCGCACCGTCGATTCGCCGATCCAGCGCACCGCCTGGGGGCCGTCGTCGCGGGTCAGCACGAGGTCGCCCACCGACAGTTTCTCGATCGGTTTCTGTTCGCCCGACGCCATGGTGATATGGGTGCCGCGCGAGAACGAGACACAGGCGAGCTGGGCGAATTTCTGCCGCGCGGTCAGCCGGTCGATACCCACCAGCGTGTATTCGGTGCGCGGCATCAGCGGCGCCAGCGGCAGGGCGTACACGCCCCGGACATGGGCGGCCTCGTCGACCTCGACCAGCACCAGCACCTCGGTCGTCCGCCCGGTGGCCGGCATCAGCGTCAGGCAACTGTCGAGGTGCAGCGTCGCCCCGGCGCGGCCCAGTGCCGACCCGGCGGCAACGGTAAAGCCGCCGTTTTCCGCCGCGACGATCGACAGCCGCCGTGGGGTGGCGGCGCGGCGCAGCTCGTAGGTGTCGTCGAGGTCGAGCTCGGCAGCGAATGACAGCGGATCACCCAGATTGGCGCCGTTGACCACCCGTATATCCGCCGCCCGGTAGACCGGGAGGGATTGAGCCGATACCTTTTTCGTTGGTGCCATGTTCCAGCCTGACGATCCTGCGCTAGCGGGGCGCGCGCGCCCGCGCGCAAGTGGGCCTCCGGCAGGCCGCCCCCGCGGGGACGCTCTAGGCTAGATATGTGGCAGGCTGCGGTCAATTCCCGGGTCTTTTGCTGGCAATTCGTTCGGGCGCGGTGCATCCTCGGCGTCGCGGCGACAGGGGAGAGCGGCGATGGATCTGGGAATCAGGGGCAGGCGCGGGCTGGTTTGCGCCGCCTCCAGGGGGCTGGGGCTGGGCTGTGCGAGGGCGCTGGCCGAGGCCGGCGTCGATCTGGTCGTCAACGCGCGCGGGCAGGACGCGCTGGAGGAGGCGGCCAGCGCGATGCGCGAGGAATTCGGCGTGTCGGTCACGCCGGTCGCGGCCGACATCACCGAACCCGAGGGCCGGGCCAGGGTGCTGGGGATCGCCGGAGAGGTCGACATCCTGGTCACCAACGCCGGCGGGCCGCCGCCGGGGATGTGGCTCGACTGGCAGCGCGAGGATTTCATCAGGGCGCTCGACGCCAACATGCTGACGCCGATCGCGCTGATGACGGCGCTCTTGCCGGGGATGATGGAACGCGGCTGGGGACGGGTGGTCAACATCACCTCGCAGGCGGTCAAGGCGCCGATCGCGGTGCTGGGGC
>CAZNMK010000246.1:0-4817 GCA_964574045.1 uncultured Roseovarius sp.
GGGCGAGAAGCTGCGCCTCATCGGTCACTGGGACGGCGAGGAGGAGGCGCGCTGGATCGGCGAGGAGATCGAGGCGATGGGCACCGGCACCCGCGGGATGCGGCCCATATCGCTCGACGAGATCGCGATCCTGGTGCGCGCCAGCCACCAGATGCGCGCCTTCGAGGACCGGTTCCTGACCATCGGCCTGCCCTACCGGGTGATCGGCGGCCCGCGCTTTTACGAGCGGATGGAGATCCGCGACGCGATGGCCTATTTCCGGCTGGTGGTCAGCCCGGCCGACGATCTGGCGTTCGAGCGCATCGTCAACACCCCCAAGCGGGGGCTGGGCGAACGCGCGCAGCAGACCATCCGGCGGCTGGCGCGCGAGGCCGGCGTCAGCCTCGTCGAGGGCGCGCGCCGCGCGGTCGCTTCGGGCGCCGTCAAGGGCCGCGGCGGGGCGGAACTCGCGCGCCTTCTCGACGGGCTGCGGCGCTGGGGCCGGATGGCCGGCGACGGCGAGGTCGGCCATGTCGAGCTGGCGGGTATCGTGCTCGACGAATCGGGCTATACGGAAATGTGGCAGAACGCCCGCACGCCCGAGGCGCCGGGGCGGCTCGAGAACCTCAAGGAACTGGTCAAGGCGCTGGAGGAATTCGAGAACCTGACCGGGTTTCTCGAACATGTCAGCCTGATCATGGACAACGACGCCGGCACCGACGGCGAAAAGGTCTCCATCATGACGCTGCACGCCGCCAAGGGGCTGGAGTTTCCGGCGGTGTTCCTGCCGGGGTGGGAGGACGGGCTCTTTCCCTCGCAACGCTCGATGGACGAGACCGGCACGCGCGGGCTGGAGGAAGAGCGCCGGCTCGCTTATGTCGGCATCACCCGCGCCGAGGAGGTCTGCACCATATCGTTCGCCGGCAACCGCCGGGTTTTCGGCCAGTGGCAGAGCCAGCTGCCCTCGCGCTTCATCGACGAACTGCCGGCCGGGCATGTCGAGGTGCTGACGCCGCCGGGCCTTTATGGCGGGGGTTTCGGCGCGGCGGCGGCGGCGGCCGGCGGCGGGATCGAGGCGCGCGCGGCCGCCGCGGACGGGTACGATTCGCCCGGCTGGCGGCGGCTGCAGGCGCGCGCGGCAGAGCGTCCGCCGGCGCAGCCCGCCGCGCCCAAGGCCGGCGTGATCGACGCGCAGGCCGCGAGCAGCCACACCGTGGGCGAGCGCGTCTTTCACCAGAAATTCGGCTATGGCGCGATCACCGCGATCGAGGGCGACAAGCTGGAGATCGCGTTCGAGAAGGCGGGCCCGAAAAAGGTGGTGGCGCGGTTCGTGACCGGGGCCGGGGATGTGCCGTTCTGACAACAACGGCCGTTGCAGTTGACCGGCTCCGAAGTCTCAGCCGGATCGCCCAGCGATCCGGCATGCGCCCGCCCGCCCTGTCAGGTGGATACCTGTCATACTGGGTCCGGCGGTCACCCATGCCGCCAAAAAAACGCGGCCGGGGTTGTGCCCCGGCCGCGTCGCCTGTTTCGATAACCCGCCCGCTCAGGCCAGGTCGAAACGGTCGGCGTTCATTACCTTGACCCAGGCGGCAACGAAATCGCGCACGAATTTCGCCTGGCTGTCGTCCTGGGCGTACAGCTCGGCATAGGCGCGCAGGACCGAGTTCGAGCCGAACACCAGGTCGACCCGCGTCGCGGTCCATTTCACCTTGTCGGACTTGCGGTCGCGGATCTCGTAGGTGCCGTTCGCCGCCGGCACCCAGCGGTTGCCCATGTCGGTGAGGTTGACGAAGAAATCCGTGCTCAGCGCGCCGGCGCGGTCGGTCAGGACGCCATGTGCCGTGCCGCCGTGGTTGGTGCCCATCGCGCGCATGCCCCCCACCAGCACCGTCATCTCGGCGGCGGTGAGGCCCATCAGCTGGGTGCGGTCGAGCAGCAGCTCCTCGGGGCTGACGGCGTAGTCCTGCTTGAGCCAGTTGCGGTAGCCATCCGCCAGCGGTTCCAGCACGTCGAAACTGTCGGCGTCGGTCATCTCGGCGGTGGCGTCGCCCCGGCCGGGGGCAAAGGGCACCTCGATGTCGATCCCGGCCGCGCGGGCCGCCTGTTCGACGCCCAGGTTGCCGGCCAGGACGATCGTGTCGGCCACGCTCGCCCCTGTCCTGGCCGCGATGGGTTCGAGCACCGACAGCACGCGGCCGAGGCGCTCGGGCTCGTTGCCTTGCCAGTCCTTTTGCGGGGCGAGGCGGATGCGCGCGCCGTTGGCGCCGCCGCGATAGTCCGACCCGCGGAAGGTGCGGGCGCTGTCCCAGGCGGTCGCGACCATGTCGGCCAGCGGCAGCCCGGCCTCGGCGATCAGGCGCCTGGTGCGGCCGATGTCGTAGTCGCGGCTGCCGGCCGGCACCGGGTCCTGCCAGATCAGCTCCTCGTCGGGCACCTCGGGGCCGTAGTAGCGCGTGACAGGCCCCATGTCGCGGTGGGTGAGCTTGAACCAGGCGCGCGCGAAGGTGTCCTCGAAATAGGCCGGGTCGGCCATGAATTTCTCGCAGATCTTGCGATAGGCCGGGTCCATCTTCATCGCCATGTCGGCATCGGTCATCATCGGCATGGCGCGTTTCGACGGGTCCGACGCGTCGGCCGGCATGTCCTCTTCGCGGATGCCGACGGGCTGCCACTGGTTGGCGCCGGCGGGCGATTTGGTCAGCTCCCACTCGTAGCCGAACAGCAGATCGAAATAGCCCATGTCCCACTTGGTCGGATGGGCGGTCCAGGCGCCCTCGATCCCCGAGGTCACGGCATTGGCGGCCTTGCCGCCCATGTTGGGGTTGATCCAGCCGAAGCCCTGGTTTTCCACCTCGGCGGCCTCGGGTTCCGGCCCCAGCGCGCCGGCGTCGCCGTTGCCGTGGCCCTTGCCGACGGTGTGGCCGCCACAGGTCAGCGCGGCGGTTTCCTCGTCGTTCATGGCCATGCGGGCAAAGGTCTCGCGCACCTGGGCCGCGGTCTTGAGCGGGTCGGGCTGGCCGTTGACGCCCTCGGGGTTGACGTAGATCAGCCCCATCTGCACCGCCGCCAGCGGGTTTTCCATCGTGGCGGTGTCCTCGACGTTCTCGTAGCGGGCGTCCGAGGGGGCCAGCCATTCCTTTTCGGCGCCCCAGTAGATGTCCTTCTCGGGGTGCCAGATGTCCTCTCGCCCGAAGGCGAAGCCGAAGGTCTTGAAGCCCATCGATTCGTAGGCGACGTTACCGGCGAGAATGAAGAGGTCCGCCCAGCTGATCTTGTTGCCGTATTTCTTCTTGATCGGCCACAGCAGGCGGCGGGCCTTGTCGAGGTTGCCGTTGTCGGGCCAGCTGTTCAGCGGCGCGAAACGCTGGTTGCCGGTCCCCGCCCCGCCGCGCCCGTCGGCCAGCCGGTAGGTGCCGGCGACGTGCCAGGCCATGCGGATCATCAGCCCGCCGTAATGGCCGTAATCGGCCGGCCACCAGTCCTGGCTGTCGGTCATGAGCGCCGTGAGATCGGCCTTGAGCGCCTCGACGTCGAGCTTCTTCAGCTCTTCGCGATAGTCGAAATCCGGCCCCAGCGGATCGGTCTTGGTGTCGTGCTGGTGCAGGATGTCGAAATTGAGCGCGTTGGGCCACCAGTCCGTGTTGGGGGTGCCGGTATGGGTCAGCCCGCCGTGCATCACCGGGCATTTGCCCCTGGCGGAAATGTCGTTGCCGTCCATTGCTCTGTCTCCTTGATGGCTGCGGTTGCGGGGCGCGCGCGCGCCTTGGCCCGTGCCCGCGATGTCGTGTCCTGTTCGCCGAAGGGAGGCGGCGGCGCGCGGGGCATCGCCGATGGCCCGTGTGCGATCCGTTCCCCCTCTGGCGTAGAATCATTCTAACAGATGAATTCGATAAATGGTATTTGGATTATGTGATCGGAATGATAATCTGAACTTATGACGAACATCACCCTCAAGCAACTCAGGTATTTCGAGGCGCTGGCCCGGCACGGCCATTTCGGCCGTGCGGCGGCGGCCTGCGCGATCTCGCAGCCGGCGCTGTCGGTCCAGATCCGCGAGCTGGAAGAGGCGCTGGGAGCCCCCCTGTTCGAGCGCGGCGCGCGGCGGGCGCGGCTGACCGCGCTGGGCGAGGACGTCGCGAGGCGCGTTCGCGGCATTCTCGGCGCGGTCGAGGAGCTGGACGACGTAACCCGCGCCGGCGGGCAGGGGCTGACCGGGCGGCTGCGGCTGGGGGTGATCCCGACCATCGGCCCCTACCTGCTGCCGCGGGTCGTCGCGGCGCTGTCCCGGGCCCATCCGGGGATCGACTTTCACGTCCGCGAGACCCTGACCGAGCGCCTGATCGGCGAGATGCTGGATGGCCGGCTGGATACCGCCATCGTGGCGCTGCCGGTTTCGGAACGCACCCTGACCGAGGTGCCGCTGTTCGAGGAACGTTTCGTGCTGGTGCGACCGGCCCAGGATGCCGGCAAGCCGGTGCCCGACGCCGAGGATCTGCGCGAGATGCGGCTTCTGCTGCTGGAAGAGGGGCACTGTTTCCGCGACCAGGCGCTGTCGTTTTGCAACCTGCGCACCGCCGCCCCGCGCGAGGCGCTCGACGCCAGTTCTCTGTCGACGCTGGTTCAGATGGTGGGCGCCGGGGTCGGGGTGACGCTGATCCCCGAGATGGCGGTGCCGGTCGAGACCCGCTCGGCCGAGGTCAGTGTCGCCCGGTTCCGCGCCCCCGAGCCCAGCCGCCGCGTCGGCATGATCTGGCGGCGCACGAGCCCGCTGGCGCCGCAGCTCGAGCGCCTGGCGGAGGTGGTGCGCGGTGCGGCGCAGCCGGAGCGTGGGGCAT
>CAZNMK010000247.1:0-4808 GCA_964574045.1 uncultured Roseovarius sp.
GGCTGCCCTCGGTCTGTTCGCCGGAGCGTTGCAGATCAACTGGACGATCCTTTGGTGCGTCAGCTTTGCCGCTCAGTGGCTTGACGTATCGCGTTTTTCCGTCGTCCTGGCCTTTTGCGCCAGGTCGCGGGCGATGGCGAATGCGCCCTTGATCCTGTCGGCATCCCGTTTCCAGTCGCGGCGCACGACGATCCTGTTGTCGCGTAGCTTGGCCAGCCCCTTCTGATCGCGGATGAACTCGACCAGCCCCGCCGGGTTGGCGAACTTGTCGTCGTGAAACCGGATCGTCGCGCCGCGCGGCCCGCCGTCGAGCCGGGCAATGCCGGCGCGCTTGCACTGCTCCTTGATCCGTACCACCAGCAGCAGGGTGCTGACCTCGCGGGGCAGCTTGCCGAAACGGTCGATCAGCTCGGCTGCGAACCCTTCCAGCTCGACCTTGCCGTGCAGCTGGCTGAGCCTGCGGTAGAGCCCCAGCCGCACATCCAGATCGGGCACGTAATCCTCGGGGATCAGCACCGGCACGCCCAGGTTGATCTGCGGCGCCCATTGTTCGTCCGGTTCGGTCAGGCCCTCGATCTCGCCGGCGCGTATTCTGGCGATCGCCTCTTCCAGCATCGACTGGTAGAGCTCGAACCCGACGTCGCGCATCTGTCCCGACTGTTCCTCGCCGAGGAGGTTGCCGGCACCGCGCATGTCCAGATCCTGGCTGGCAAGGGTGAACCCCGCCCCCAGCGTGTCGAGGCTGCCCAGCACCCTGAGCCGCTTTTCGGCCGCCGGCGTCAGCGGCACGCGCGGCTTGGTCGTCAGATACGCATAGGCGCGCAGTTTCGAGCGCCCGACCCGCCCGCGTATCTGGTATAGCTGAGCGAGCCCGAACATGTCGGCGCGCCAGATCACCATGGTGTTGGCGGCCGGAATGTCGAGCCCCGATTCGACGATCGTGGTCGCCACCAGCACGTCGAACTTGCCGTCGTAAAAGGCGTTCAGGCGGCGGTCGAGATCGCCCGCCGCCATCTGCCCGTGTGCCACGGCATAGCTCACCTCGGGCACCTGATCGGTCAGGAACGCCTCGATCTCGGGCAGATCGTCGATCCGCGGGACGACGAAAAAGCTCTGCCCGCCGCGATAATGCTCGCGCAAGAGCGCCTCGCGCACGGTGACGGGGTCGAACTCGCTGACATAGGTGCGCACCGCCAGCCGGTCCACCGGCGGCGTGGCGATGATCGACAGGTCGCGCACCCCCGAAAGGCTCAATTGCAGCGTGCGCGGTATGGGCGTCGCCGTCAGCGTGAGCACATGCACATCCGAGCGCAGCGCCTTCAGCCGCTCCTTGTGGGCGACGCCGAAACGCTGTTCCTCGTCGACCACCAAGAGCCCGAGATTTGAAAACCGCACCCCCTTGGCCAACAGCGCATGCGTACCCACGACGATGTCGATCTCGCCCGAGGCGAGCCCCGCCCGCGTCGCCGCCGCATCGCGCGCCGAAACGAAGCGCGACAGCGGCCGCACGCTGACCGGAAAGCCGCGGAACCGCTCGGCAAAGCTCTGGTAGTGCTGGCGCGCGAGCAGCGTCGTCGGCGCGATCACCGCCACCTGGATCCCCTGCATCGCCGCGACGAACGCCGCCCGCATCGCCACCTCGGTCTTGCCGAAACCCACGTCGCCGCAGATGAGCCGGTCCATCGGCGTACCCTGGGCCAGATCGCTCAGCACCTCGCCGATGGCCCGGAGCTGGTCGTCGGTCTCCTCGTAGGGAAAGCGCGCGGCAAAGGCCTCCCAGGCGTGGTGCTCGGGCTCGAGCACCGGCGCGCGGCGCAGCGCGCGCTCGGCCGCGACCCGGATCAGGCGGTCGGCCATCTCGCGGATGCGTTCCTTGAGCCGCGACTTGCGCGCCTGCCAGGCGCCCCCGCCCAGCCGGTCGAGGAGCCCCTCCTCGTGGCCGTAGCGGCTGAGCAGCTCGATATTCTCCACAGGCAGGTAGAGCCTGGCTCCTTCGGCATATTCCAGGCTCAGGCATTCATGCGCGGCGCCGGCGGCGCTGATCACCTCGAGCCCCTGATAGCGCCCGATGCCGTGATCGACATGCACCACCAGGTCGCCCGGGCTGAGCGCCTGCGCCTCGGTCAGGAAATTCTCGGCCCGCCGGCGCCGGCGCGGGGCGCGGATCAGCCGGTCGCCGAGGATGTCCTGCTCGGCGATGACGGTCAGGCGCGCCTCGCCCCAGGGCGCCTCGAAACCCTGTTCGAGCCCCCACACCGCCAGGTGAAGCCCGTGCCGCCCCAGCCCGCCGGCATCGCGCAGACTGACGGCACCGATCAGCCCCTCATCCTCCAAGAGCCCCCCGATCCGTTCGCGCGCGCCCTCCGAGAAGGCCGCGATCAGCACCGGCCCGGCCTCCATTCTCGCTTCAACATGCGCTTTCAGTGCACTGAAAAGGTTTACGTTCTCCTGCTGGCGCTCGGGCGCGAAACTGCGCCCCGACCGCCCGCCCGCGTCGATCGCGCCCGGCCCCGGGCTCTGCGGCAGGGGCGAGAACGAGAGACACCGCCGTCCCGCGACCGCCCGCTCCCATCCGGCCTCGTCGAGATAGAGCGCGCCGGGCGGCACCGGCTTGTAGACGCTGCCGCCGGTCCTTTGCGTCAGCGCGTGGCGGCGGGCCTCGAACTGCTCGTGCACCGCCTGCGCGCGCGCGGCACGGGCGGCTCCGGCCTGATCGTCGAGCGTCGCCGGCGCGCCCGGCAGGTAGTCGAAAAGCGTCTCCAGCCGCTCGTGAAAGAACGGAAGCCAGTGCTCGATGCCGGCCGTCTTGCGCCCCGCGCTCACCGCCTCGTAGAGCGGGTCGTCGCTGCCCGCGGCGCCGAACTCGATGCGGTAGTTCTGGCGAAAACGGGCGATCGCCGCCTCGTCGAGGATGACCTCGCTCGCCGGCGCCAGCTCGACCCGGTCGAGCCGCTCGGTGGTGCGCTGGGACGCCGGGTCGAACCGGCGCACCCCGTCGAGCATGTCGCCGAAGAGATCCAGCCGCACCGGCCCGCCCGCCCCCGGCGGGTAGATGTCGATGATGCCGCCGCGCACGGCATAATCGCCGGGCTCGGTCACCGTGGGCGCCTGGGCAAAGCCCATCCGCGCCAGGAAACCCCTCAGCGCCGCCTCGTCGATGCGGGTATCGACCTCGGCCGCGAAGGTCGCGTCCGCCAGCACCGCGCGCGCCGGCACGCGCTGGGTGGCCGCATTGAGCGTGGTCAACAGGACAAAGCGTTCGGGCGGCCGGTGCACCAGCGTCGCCAGCGTCGCCATCCGCGTGGCCGATATCTCGGGGTTGGGCGAGATCCGGTCATAGGGCAGGCAGTCCCAGCCGGGAAAGCGCAGCACCGGCATGGCCGGATCGAAGAACGCGAGCGCCGCGGCCATCTGCGCCAGGCGCTTGTCGTCGCGCGCGACGTGGATCGCCGGCCCGCCGGCGCGGGCGACCTCGGCCAGCACCAGGCGCGCGTCGAACCCCTCGGGCGCGCCACCCACCGCGATCTGGTTCGTGCCGCCCATTCCCTGCCGGTCCTAGCCCAGCGCGCCGATGGTCATGTTCTGCAGCATGCCCCACATGGCGGTGACGAAGATCGAGATCATGCCGATCGCCTGCGTCAGCACCCGGTGGCGCCGCATCCGGTTGAACAGCGCCTCTCCCGCCAGCTCTTCGCGGCGGATGCGCCGCGCCGTCGCGATCGACGACAGGCCCACCAGCGTCATCGGGAAGCCCAGCAGAAACAGCGCCTGCGAAAACTCGTTGCCGTAGTAGAAGCCCAGCAGCGCCAGCGAGGTCAGCACGAAGCTGCCGAACCCCGCCAGCAACAGCCCCGACTCGCGGGCGATCAGCAATATGCGCCCCGTGTTGATGCGCACCATCGTTTCCAGGTCCGACTGCGCCTCCGGGTCGGCCCGTTTGCGGGTGCGCAGCACCATATCCCACGGCACGCCCAGCACCCAGTGGCTCATCGACGACCACATCACCGCCAGCACGATCCAGAACCAGAGGTTGCTGAAGCTGCGCATGTCGATAAGTTCGAAAACGGTATCGTACCAGTCCACGTCAAAAGCGCCTGTAATCGCCAAGGCTTGGTCGCCGGCGTCTCTCTTAGCGCCGCCGCGCGGCAATTCCTACCCTTGAGATGGCGAAATTTCCATGCCAGTGACGGGTCGGAGTCGACAAGGAAAACAGACCATGCGCCCGATCCAGGCCCCGTTCCCCGCCACCCGCCTGCGCCGCGCCCGCCAAAGCCCGGCGATCCGCGCCCTCGTGGCGCAGTCCGCGCTCGGCCCGGGCGACCTGATCTGGCCCCTCTTCGTGCGCGACGGCGAGGGCGTCGAGGAACCCGTGCCCTCGATGCCCGGCGTCCTGCGCCGCTCGGTCGACCGCGTGGTCGAGGCCGCGCGCGAGGCCGCGGCACTCGGCATCCCGGCGATCTGCCTCTTTCCCTATACGGATGCGCAAAACCGCACCTCCGACTGCGCCGAGGCATGGAACCCCGACAATCTCTCCAATCGCGCCACCCGCGCGGTCAAGGCGGCGGTGCCAGGGATCGCGGTGATGACCGATGTCGCGCTCGACCCCTATTCCGACACCGGCCATGACGGCTTTGTCGTCGACGGCGAGATCGTCAACGACGAAACCGTCGCGGCGCTGGTGAAACAGGCGCTGGCCCAGGCCGAGGCCGGGGTCGACATCATCGGACCCTCGGACATGATGGACGGCCGCATCGGCGCCATCCGCGCCGCGCTCGAGGCCGCCGGCCACCGCAACGTCTGCCTGATGT